>JAPLKY010000011.1 GCA_026387805.1 Candidatus Krumholzibacteriia bacterium | reverse complement strand
GACGGCGACGGTGGAGCATGGATCGTCTGGGAAGACAGGCGCAATTATACGACATTCTATACGTATATGCAGCACCTCAGCAGAAAAGGACAAGCCTGGGGAGCGGTCAATGGAGAACGAGTATGCACCCAGGCTTCCCATCAGACCATGCCCATCATCGCCGATGGGGCTGTCGTGCTCTGGCAGGACCATCGAAACGACAATGTCGACCTCTATGCCCAGAAGTACGTCTTTACGGCACCCGCGTGCGACATAGCCGTGAAGTACTACAAGAAGCTGGCCAATCGGATAATACCCGCCGATTCGACTTTTATGGTCTCGTGCCCGGCGGGGGATCAGGACAGCATCAAGGTATACCTCGACTTCAACGACGCCGATATGGTGCGCGACTATGAGGCCGACGAGATCATCATGGAGGCGCAGGGTTACCTGCAGAGGTTCATGTTCTGGGGCTGGCCTCTTTACGCGAGCGGTTCGGTCACCAGTGCAAACGGATACGAGACGACGATCTCGCATGCCAATGCCAGCGCGGAACCTTGCGCGCAGAGCTGTCAGGATCCGACGTCTGATGACCTGAAGGTCAGACTGATCGGCTACGACGTGGGATGGGCGGAGGGCATCATTGTCAAGAGTCCGGACTACACCGGCGATGGTAACGTCAATTTGTTGGATCTCGTATACTTCGGCAACACGTACGGCAAGAGCAAAGGGCAGGAGGGCTTCAATACCTATTTCGATTTCACCGGGGACGATGCCGTCAACCTGTCGGATTATGCCATCTTTGGGACGCACTACTACCACAGCAAGCCGGCTTCGGCTCCTGCACCCGTCTCTGTGCCGATGGAGGCATCGAATGTCGTGGCCGTCCTGGCAGTGGGAGAATCCGAAGAGGATGTCGTGTCCAAACGGCTGCACGTCACGCTGAGCCTCAATGCCGGGAAGTTCGCCGCCGTGAGTCTCGGCCTCGACAATGAGTACCCGGGGCTCCAATTCCTCGGTTGGGCTCAGAATCCCGATCTCAAGGGGACATCCGCTGCAATGCAGGTGCGGCAGAACGGCAGAGGCGTGGTATTCATCTCGGCTTTCGACGTGCATGAGGCCGGTAACGGTGGGGTAATCGAGCTCGGAACTCTCGAATTCGCCGCGACGAAAGAAGCGGCTGCGGCGATAGCCGAGAAGGGTTTTCCTGTCCTCTACGCGGAGATCGCGGAATCCGAAACGAGCATCAAGTCCCTGCGCGTCGAAACGGGCAAGAGCGAATCGCCGACTCCCGTGGCGATGGATTTGTTCGGTCCCTGTTACCCGAATCCCTTCAATCCGACAACGACCATCGACTACGCGATCTCCAGGGACTCGCACGTCAATCTGTCGGTGTACTCGATCGACGGTCGGCTCATTCGCACGCTTGTCAACGAGTACCAGAAGGGAAACCGTCACAACGTACAATGGGATGGAAAGGATGATAGGGGCACTGCGGTCGCGAGCGGCATCTATTTCTGCCGCATCAAAACGGAGCGCTTGAATGAGACCATGAAGCTCGTGCTGGTACGTTAATCGCAAAGCCTTATCAGCCGGGACGATGAAGGTAAGTCCCGGCCGGTAGACTCAATGGTGGCCGTCTTGTCTTCCCTGGAGGCGAAACGGCCACCATTCTATTTCATGGGACGGATCAGTCGGCCTTGCACATCCGAAGATTGACCATTTCTTTTCAATCTGTTAGCTTAGGGTAACATTTTGCGGCAATTCACAGAAAAGGAGCGGTCTTGCCCGAGCTGGAAAAGGTATACAATCCGGTCGAAATCGAAAAGAAATGGACTGCGGTCTGGCGCGAGCGGAAGGTATTCACGCCGGATGCCGCGGCGGTCGAAACGCCCTTTACCATCGTTCTCCCGCCGCCCAACATCACCGGGTCCCTGACGGTCGGGCACGCCCTCGGCACGACGGTGCAGGATCTCCTCTGCCGCTGGAAGCGGATGAAGGGATTCAACGTCCTGTGGCTCGCCGGGATGGATCACGCAGGCATAGCGACGCAGAAGGTCGTCGAGCGCGCGCTCCTCGAGCAGGGAATCGCGAAGGACGCTCTCGGCCGCGAGAAGTTCCTCGAAGAGTGCTGGAGATGGAAAGAGAAGTATCACGATAGAATCGTCGAGCAGCTCGGCGCCATCGGCGCCTCCCTCGACTGGACGCGGGAGACGTTCACGCTCGATCCGGGAGTCTCGCGCGCGGTCCGCGAGGTGTTCGTCAGGCTGCACCGCAAGGGTCTCATCTACCGGGACCGCTACATCGTCAACTGGTGTCCCTCGTGCGGAACGGCGATCTCGGACGAAGAGGTCGATTTCGTCGAGACGCACGGGAAGCTCTACTACATCGCCTATCCCTTCGCTGACGGCGGGGGAGAGCTCGTCGTCGGGACGACCCGTCCCGAGACGATGCTCGGGGACGTCGCGGTCGCGATGCATCCCGGGGACAAGCGCGCCGCCGCGCTCAAGGGAAAGATGCTCGATCTCCCGCTCGCGGGGCGGACTATCCCGGTGATCTTCGATGAGGCGGTGGATCCCGCGTTCGGCACCGGATGCCTGAAGGTGACGCCGGGGCACGATGCGACGGATTTCCTCATCGGCCTCAGACACAAGCTCGATCCGATCGTCGTCATCGATCGCGAGGGCAAAATGAACGCCGAAGCGGGCTGCTTCGCAGGGCTCGACAGGCGCGAGGCGCGGAAGCAGGTGCTCGCCGCGCTCGAAGGGCAGGGGCTGCTCCGGAAGATCGACGACTACGAGCACTCGATCGGCCACCACGACCGCTGCGGCACGGCGATCGAACCGTACATCTCGCGGCAGTGGTTCCTCCGGATGAAGACCCTCGCCGCGCCGGGCATCGAGGCGGCGAAACGGGGGGAAGTGGCCTTTACGCCCGAGCGCTGGGGAAACATCTACCTTTCGTGGATGGAGAATATAAGGGACTGGTGCATCTCGCGGCAGCTCTGGTGGGGGCACCGGATTCCCGTGTGGTACTGCGGCGGCTGCGAGGAGACGATCGTCGCCGTGGACGAGCCGGCGAGCTGTCCGAAGTGCGGGGGCACGAAGCTCGCGCAGGATGAGGACGTCCTCGATACGTGGTTCTCGTCGTGGCTCTGGACCTTTTCGCCGATGGGCTGGCCGGAGAAAACGAGGGACCTCGAAACGTTTCATCCGACGAGCGTGCTCGTCACGGGCGGCGACATCATATTCTTCTGGGTCGCCCGAATGATCATGGCGTCCCTCGAGTTCATGGGCGAGATCCCCTTCTCGACGGTTTATATCACGGGGATCGTCCGCGACACGAAGGGACGCAAGATGAGCAAGTCGCTCGGCAACTCCCCCGATCCGATCGATATCGTCGGCCGCGCCGGAGCGGACGCGTTCAGGTTCACGCTCATGATGCTTTCCCCGCCGGGGCAGGATATTATGTTCGACGAATCGAAGGTTGACGTCGGCAAGCATTTCGCGAACAAGATCTGGAACGCCGCGCGGTTCGTCCTCGGCCAGGAAGTCGACCTCGGCTGCGCGGAGGCGGGTGCGCCGGATGCGTTTCCCGCGGCGGCGCGGGATGCCGGCTCCGCCGCGCTCTACGAGTCGATCTTCGGCTCGGCGGCCGGTCCGGAAATCGAATTCGGATGGGAGGACCGCTGGATTGTGAGCCGCCTCGCCCGCCGGGCCGGGGAGCTCGAGCAGCATATCGAAACGTATCGTTTCGACGAGGCGTCGCGCACGCTCTACGATTTTCTATGGCATGAGTACTGCGATTGGTATCTTGAGCTCTCGAAGGCCTCCGCCCGGGAGGGAGGAGCGCGGGGGAGGGGCGCGGCGGTCACGGCGCGCGCCGTTCTCGGCTCGTCGATGATTCTCCTTCATCCGACGATGCCGTTCATCACGGAGGAGATCTGGAGCATGCTGGCGCCGCGGAGAGGCGTGCTCGCGGGATTTCATTTCCCGGGGATCCCCGGGCGCTGTCTCGACGAAGCGCTCGAGGCCGACGTCGCGTTCTTCATGGAGATCGTCTCGGCGATACGGAATCTCAGGCAGAGCTTCAACATTCCGCCGGGAAGGCTCGTGAGCGCCGTCATCAATTGCGAGAAGGAGCGACTCAGGGGAGTCGTCGATATCGAAGCCGAGAAGAAACGGCTCGGCAGGGACCTCGAGAAGATCGCGCGCGAATGCGAGAAGGTCGAGGGTCGCCTCAAGGACGCGCGTTTCGTTGAAAAAGCGCCGCGTGATGTTGTCGAGCAGGAGAGAAACCGCTACAATGAGATGTCGGACAAGAAGCGACGGATAGCCCGAATCCTGGAGGACCTGGGGTGAACGACGAGCAGAAAGAGCCGAAGGATGTATCCGGCGAGCGGCCCGCGAACGGATCCGCGGATGGATTGGAGAGGCCGGGCGCCGGCGAATCGGCGGAATCGAAGCACGAGGAACGGGCCGTAGGCGCGGCGGGGGAGAAGCTCGCGTCCCTCAAGGCGGAGGAGACCGTCGGGGAGCTTCTCTTCGCGGCGCGCGAGCGTCTCGCGCAAACGCTCGAGTTCATGAGCCAGGAAACGAAGATCCCGAAGCAGACGCTCCAGTATCTCGAAACGGACAACTATGAGGCGCTTCCCGCGAAGGTATACGCGAAGAGCTTCCTGCGCGCGTACGCGACGGCGCTCGGCCTCGATATCCAGCACATCCTGAACAAGTACGAGGTTCAGACCGGGCAGACGCACCGCAGCAAGGGAGACCATTGGGAGATCGAAACGGAGGTCATCGAGGAGAAGCTCCGATCGCCGAACGTTCTCAAGCGCTACGTGATCCCCGCGGCCATCATCATTGCGCTCGTGTTTCTCGTCGTCAAGCTCGCCGGAAGGAAGGAAGACAAGACGGAACCTCCGCGGCAGATCGACCTCAGGGAGGAGCTTCTCAGATCGAAGCCCGCCGCCGCCGAAGAGCCGGCGGCGAGCGCGTCCGAGCCGGCCGAGACCCCGGCCGAACCGATGGAGCTCAGCATCGTCGCGAATCCGACCGACAGCTGCTGGTTCGAGCTCATGACCGTCTCGGTCGTGGAACAGCAGCCGGAGACCACGATCAGCAGGTTTACGCTCCCGCCGGGACGCGCGAGGGCGTTCCAGGCGACCGAGGAGTTCTATTTTCTCAGGGTCGGGAACGCGGGCGGATTCGTGATGGAGCTGAACGGCTCGAAGCTCCCCACGCTCGGCAGAAAAGGCAAGGTCATCACCAACTACCGGATCACGCGCGAGAATCTTCCCAGGGGAAAGAAAGACTGACGGCACGCGCGGGTGCGCACATGTCCCTGTTCAAACTCAAGTCTCAGTATCGGCCGACGGGGGATCAGCCCGAGGCGATCGCGAGCCTCGTCGCGAACGTCGAGGCCGGCAGGAAGTTCCAGACGCTCCTCGGCGTCACGGGCTCGGGGAAGACCTTCACGATCGCGAACGCGATCGCGCGATTGGGCATGCCGACGCTCGTCATCTCCCACAACAAGACGCTCGCCGCGCAGCTCTAC
>JAPLKY010000437.1 GCA_026387805.1 Candidatus Krumholzibacteriia bacterium | reverse complement strand
ACGGTGAGGTTCGGCGCGCCGTTCGCGAAGGGAATGCCGAGGGACAGGGCCGCGTAGGCGTACACCATGCTCGGCGCGATCTCGGCGCTCCGCGCCTTGAGGGCCTTCTCGAACGATTCGATGTCCCGGTGCGCCTCCGTCGGCTTCAGGAAGATCTCGGTGCTCGCGCACCAGACCATGACGAGCCGATCGCACTTCTCGCGCTCCTTGAAGGCGAGAATGTCCTCCTTGAGCTGCTCGGCGTGATCGTACCACGTCTTCCCCTTCTTCACCCAGGTGCCGGAGAGACGCTTCACGTAGTTCTGGTCGAAAACCGCTTTCATCGGCTTTATGCCCTCGAGGAACGGGCGCACCTTTTCGACGAGCGCCGGCTCGAGCACGCCCGCGTGCTTGGCGGCCTCGTATGCATTGTCCTCGAAGATGTCCCATCCGCCGAAGACGAGGTCGTCCATGCCTGCGAGCGGAACGAAATCCTTGATCAGGGGCGTGCGGTTGTCGGTGCGCTTGCCGAGACGGATCGTCCCCATCTGGGTGAGCGAGCCGAACGGCTTCGCGTGGCCGCGCCTGACCGCCTCGACCCCCGCGTAGAAGGTCGTCGCGACGGCACCCATCCCCGGCGTGAGAATGCCGAGCTTCCCTTTGGGCTTCGTCAGCTTCTTTGTGATCTCCATGAACGCTCCTTTCGCGAGTTCGTGAATCGGTCGCACCGCGCGCGAACGCGAAAAAGTGTAGTCTCTTTACAAAATAAAACTATTTTATTATTCTTATCGAAAGTATAAAATATAATTATGAATCTGACGACGCTCAAATATTTCGTCTCCGTCGCGGAGCTCGGAAGCCTCACGGCCGCGGCCGAGGCGCATTTCGTGACGCAGCCGGCTCTCAGCGTCGGGATTCGGAAGCTCCAGGAGGAGCTCGGGGCGAAGCTCGTTGTGGCGGAGGGGCGCGGCATGCGACTCACCCGCGCGGGGGAGATTGTCCTCGACTACGCGCGGCGGTTCGGGCGTCTCGAGGAGGAGCTTTCGCGCGAGATCGCCGATCTCGAGGGGCTCGTGCGCGGGAAGATAGCGATCGGCACGATCGACGCGGCGAGCTCCTACGTGCTCCCGCGCGTCTTCTCGCGTTTTCGCGAGCGGTACCCCGGGATCGACATCGCCCTCGAGGTCATGGCGACCAGTCCGCTCCTCAGGGAGCTCCGGGCCGGGCGCCTCGACCTCGTTGTCGGCACCCTTCCCGTGGAGAAGGGAGGGGATCTCGACGTGTTTCCCGTATATACCGAGAGACTTCTCCTCGTCGCCCGCCCCGGGCATCCTCTCGCGCGCAGGCGGGCGCTCCTTCCCGCGGCGCTTGCGGAGCATCCGTTCATCTCTTTTCACGAGGGGGCCAACACGAGACGTATCATCGAGGCGGTTCTCGCGAATCACGGCGTTGCGCCGCGCGTCACCACGACGACCGACAGCCCCGAGGCGATCCGGAATCTCGCCGCCGCGGGGCTCGGGATCGCGATTCTGCCGGAGAGGCTCGTCCGGGACGATATCAGGAGGGGGACTCTCGCCGAGATCAGGATCCGGGGGCTCGTTTTCGAGCGGACGCTCGGTCTGATTATACCGGCGCGGCGGTACCTTTCCTCGACGGTGAGAGCATTTCTCGGCGTGCTTGCCGAGGGGCTCGCGGTCGAGCTTCCCGAACGATGTCTTCTTGCGAAAGGGATCGAATGAGCGATATGAGAGAAGCGGCCCGGCGTTCGGCGCTCGCCGCCGGCGCATTCGTGCGCGAGCGGTTCAACGCGGGGCGCACGGGGAGGGTCCTCGCGAAGGGGAAGCGGGATTTTGTCACCGAGGTCGATACGGCGAGCGAGGCGATGATCAAGGAGACGCTCGCGGCCGCGTTCCCCTCCATCGGCTTTCTCGCGGAAGAGAGCGCCGCGGCGCAGACCGGAGAGGAGTTCTGGATCATCGATCCGCTCGACGGCACGACGAACTTCATTCACGGATATCCGGCGATCGGCATCAGCATCGCTCTGATGGAGCAGAGGCGGGTCACGGTCGCCTGCGTGTACGATCCGCTGCGCGAGGAGCTTTTCGAAGCAGAGGTCGGGGGAGGCGCTTCGCTCAACGGAAGTCCGATTCGGATCTCCGGGGCGCGGAGCCTCGAAGCGAGTCTCCTCGGAACGGGGTTTCCGTTCGGCGCGCCGGAGCATCTCGACGCGTACCTCCGGGTTTTCGGGGAGCTGTTCCACGGCTGCAGGGATATCCGGCGAGCGGGCGCGGCCGTTCTCGATCTGAGCCACGTCGCCGCGGGGAGGCTCGACGGTTTCTGGGAACTCTATCTCAAGCCGTGGGACATGGCGGCGGGAGCTCTCATCGTGCGCGAGGCGGGAGGGATCGTGAGCGATTTCTTTGGACGCGACGATTATCTCGAATCGGGCAATATCGTGGCGGCTTCCCCCGCACTATTCGGCTTCATCGTCGAGGCGACACGGAGGCACATCACGCCGGAGTCGGTCGCCGATCTCGCGACGCATTTCATCGCGTGATTCCGTCCCTCCTGCCGTGCTCGATGAAGAATCCGAGCGCCTTCATGGCGCGGTCTATCTTCCTGAAGCAGGGGATACCGGCTTCCTCCATCATCCGGACGGCCGGGTCGAAGAGCATCCCGGAATTGAGGCTCGCCACCATCGGCTTCGTCGTGGCCTTGAACGCGCGAATCGTTGCGTTCGGATAGGAATTCTCGTGGAGGATGTCCTCTTTGTGGTCGGGTCCCGCCGGGAGATTTTCCATGCTCGGCGTCGCGTCGACGGGATTGTGAACGTCGATGATATCGGTTGGGAGCGCCTCCCGGAGCCTTCGGACCGTATCGTCTGAGAAGGTCGCGAGCGAGAGCGAGCCGAGCGTGTCCGCCGCGACGGAGCATTCGAATCCCGCGTTGCTGAATATCCCGACCCTCGAGCCGCGGACGCGGCGCCCCTCGAGCAGCGTGAATACCTTGATCGTATCCTCGACCTCGTCGAGCGTATCGGGCATGATGACCCCGGCGTCGCGCAGCAGACGATCCATGACCTCGAAGTTCCCCGCCATCGAAGCGGTGTGCGAGGCGACGGCCGTCGCGCCGGCCTCCGTTTTCTCTGCCTTGTAGAGGATCACGCTCTTTCCCTGTCGTATGATTTCGCGGATGACGGCGAGAAAACGCTCGCCGTCATATGGTTTGAGCCCCTCGAAATAGAGTATGAAAAGGTCGATGTCGCGATCGTCCTTGAGCGCGAGAAGGTAATCGGTCGCGGTTGCGTCGGCCTGGTTGCCGAAGGTGATCATGTATTTCGGGTTGAGCGCGCGGTCCAGGTTGCTGATGAGGGTGACCAGGTATGCGCCGCTCTGGCTGACGATTGCGCAGCGCTCGCCGAAGGTTCCCCGGAACGGCAGCTTGTATTCGGGGAGGAAGAAGGTGTTGTACCCCCCCGGCTTCGAAACGATTCCCATGCAGTTCGGCCCGTTCACGACGACCCCTCCGCCCGGGCGGCTCCGCGCTTTCCCGATAGAGGCGCGCAACCGCCGATCGAGCTCCCGGCCCCGCTCGGTCTCTCCGAAACCTCCCGAGATGAGGGTGATCGACGCGGTCTTCTCTCCCTCGATGAGTTCGGAGAGGAGCACGGCGGCCTTGTCGTCGGCAGGGATCGTGAAGACGGTCATGTCCGCTTTCTCGGGCAGCTCGGCTATCGATTTGAACGCCCGGCAGCCGTCGATCTCCGTCGCGTCGGGATGGAGGAGATAGATGCGCTCCTTCGGAACGCCGCCTCCCTTGATGAGGTTCCGGAGAATGATCCGTCCCATGTTCATCTTGTTCGCCGAAGCGCCGATGATGAGGGCGCTCTTCGGCTCGAGCAGCTTGAGGATGCCGGCCTGCGGAGGTACGGCGAGATCGTGCTTCGCGCCCGATATGCGCATCAGCGCGTCGAGGGGAACGATCTCCCCGTCGCTCGTGATCTGGAGCGGATTCACCTCGATCTCCTCGATCGTGACCGGTGAATCCGCGGCGAGAGGAGAGAAGACCTCGCCCAGCTTCGCGAACGCGGCGAGCGCGGCGCGAAGCTTCGCCGTATCGAGGATCGGCTCCCTCGCGACGCGGGTCTTGCCGGCGATTACCGGATAGAAGAACGTGGCATCGAGGGCCCGCTCGGTGCCCTCGCGGTCGCCGATGTCGGAGGCCGCTCTGATGAGAAGCCCTTTCTCCCGCGTCAGGCTCCTCTTGTACACCTCGGTTCCCACGCCCCCGAGACCGCAGAAGACGACGGGGCCGAACGAGGAATCCTGGCGGAGCGAGAGGAGAAGCTGGAAGGGGATCGAATCCCTGCCCGGAACCTTTTCGGCGACCATCATTCCGGAGAAAGAAACGTGCGCCTTCGCCGCGATGCGGGAGAACTCGCGAAAGGCCGCGGCGAGCTCCTTCGGATCGTTCGGTATGAATTTGATGCCGCCGAATTCCGTTCGATGCGGCATTCCGGGCGAAATAAGCTTGCAGACGACTTCGCCGCCGGGCATGTCCGACGTGTCCAGGGCGTCGAGTTCCTTCTCGTTCGTGACGAAGCGGGTGCGCGGAACGCGAAAGCCGGCGAGGCCGAGTATCTCGTAGATTTCGTGCTCGTGAAGGGAGCTCCTCTTCTCCTCGAGCGCCTTGAGCAGCTTCGCGCGGACTCTGTCCATGTTCGAATCGAGCGCCGGATTCATCGAGCCTCCATTCCTGGTTTCGCGGATGAAAAAGAACCCTCTCGCCGAAGCATATGCGGACGGGTACGGCTCATGCTATAGAAGAGTAGAGGAAGGCGGCCCCGCTGTCGACGGAAATCATCCGCGCGAGCCGCCGCGCACGGGGGAACGATGGCCGTATCGAAGGGGATCGAGGATGAGATCAGGGCGAATCGCCGGGTTATCGCCCGCCTCAAACGCGAGATCTTCGGCGTCGACAAGACGCACAAGTCCCGCTATATCAGGGAATTCCAGTCTGAATTCAGAAGCTTCAGGTCGATAGCGCGCGCCGGCGAGGTCATCGATGAGGCGTCCCGCCGCGACATCGTCTATTTCGGCGATTACCATCCCCTCGACGCGAGCCAGGATTGGGTGCTCCGTCTCATGAAGGAGCTCTCCGCGCGGGGGCGCAAGGTCGTGCTCGCCCTCGAGATGCTCTACGTCCATCAGCAGGATTCCCTCGACCGGTGGATGAAGGGGACGATCGGCGAGGCGCAATTTCTCGACGCCATCGATTACCGCTCGGAATGGGGATTCGACTGGCGCAGCTACCGCCGCATCTTCGAGCTCGCGAAGGATCCGTTCATACCGATATTCGGCATAGACTCGGAGCACCGCGATCATCTCAAGTTCATCCGCAGGCGCGACCGGCTCGCCGCGCAAAGGATCGGCACCATTCGAAAGTTCTTTCCCGAGCACCTCATTCTCGTCGTCATCGGGGAATCGCACCTCGCCTCCAACCATCTTCC
>JAPLKY010000021.1 GCA_026387805.1 Candidatus Krumholzibacteriia bacterium | reverse complement strand
GGCTTCCGGTTCGGCCGTAACGCCGCATGCGAAGGAACGCGCCGCCCGGATTCAGAGCGCCTCAACGAGCTCCCTGAGCTTCAGAAGGTCCTTCCTGAGAGAGGTGAGAATTCCTCGCTTTTCGGGATCGGCGAACGGGATGTTGAGCTGCTCCGCGATGACCGAAGGATCGTTATTGAAATCCTTGAGCTTCCGGCGGGCACCGGCAATCGTGTATTTCCGGTCGTACAGGAGAGTCTGGATGGCGATCAGGAGTCTGATGTCCCGCACGCGGTAGGTTCTGTTGCCCGCCCGGTTCTTCTTGGGGCTGAGAACGGGAAATTGCGATTCCCAGTACCTGAGAACGTGCGGCTTCACCTTGAGGAGGTCGCTCACCTCGCCGATTGAATAATAGAGCTTCTGGTTCGCTTTCATCGTATCCACGCTTCCCTGCAGGCTGCGGGAACGTTCCCTGGCCGCAGCGCTACATCTCCTTCTTCGCCTTGCGAATCATAAGGTCCTTGATCGCCCTGCGGGGATCCTTCCCGCGGAAAAGCACGCGATGCACTTGCTCCGCGATGGGAAGCTCCGTCCCGGCGCGCGAAGCGAGTCGTACCGCGGCCCTCGTCGTCTTTACCCCTTCGGCCACCATAACCATTCCGGCGAGCACCTCGGGGAGCTTCTTGCCCCTGCCGATCTCTTCTCCGACGTGGCGGTTTCTGCTATGCCGGCTCATGCACGTGACGATGAGGTCGCCGACGCCGGCGAGCCCGCTGAGCGTCTCCTCTCTCCCTCCCATTTTGCACGCGAGGCGCTTCATCTCGGCCAGGCCGCGCGTGATGAGGGCCGCTTTCGTGTTATCGCCGAATCCGAGTCCGTCGCAGATGCCGGCCGCTATCGCGATCGTGTTCTTGAGGGAAACGCCGAGCTCGACTCCGATGAGATCGGTATTTGTGTAGACGCGGAAATACTCGTTCATGAACAGGCTCTGAATCTCCCTCAGGACTTCTCCATCGATTCCGGCAACGACGACGGACGTGGGCATCCGCCGACTCACCTCCTCGGCGTGGCTCGGGCCGAGGAGCCCGACGATCCTCCGTTTCGGAATCGGGAGCTCCTGGGACAGAACCTCGCTCATTCTGCAGAGCGTGCGCTCTTCGAGCCCCTTCGCCGCATTGATGATGATCGCGCGTTTATCGAACGAGGGGGACGATTGCGCGATGCGCGCGACGGCGCGAATCGTGTGGCTCGGCGTCACGAAAACGATGCGAGTTGCTCCCTCGATCGCCTCATCCATCACGGAGGTGATCCGGATCGATCCCGGCACCGGGATTCCCGGCAGGAAGCGGTGGTTCTCGCCGTCCCGCCTAAAGGTATCCTAGAGGTCGTGGAAGTATTCCCACAGTCGAACCTGGTGCCCCTTTTCGTCGAGCAGGATCGCGAGCGTCGTTCCCCAGCTTCCCGCGCCGAGCACCGCCGTACGAATCGAATGGACGTGTTTTCCTGGCGTCATGAAAGCTCCTGCCTAGAAGATCTTCTTCTCCGTGCCGCTCCGCAACCGCGCGATATTCGAGCGGTGTTTCACGAATACGACGACCGCGGCGGCGACGGCGAGCACGGCGATCGAATAATGGACGCGTGCGCCGAAAAGCCTGTTCGCGATCGGTATGGACGCCGGGAGGCATGCGGCGCTCGCCATGCTTGCTACAGAGACTATCCGCGTCGCGAGCAGAATGATGATCCAGAGAACCACGCACATGCCGACGGCCTGGGGCGCGAGCGCGAGAAACGCTCCCGCCGTAGCGCCGACCCCTTTCCCTCCCGAAAAACGAACGAAGATGGAGTAGTTGTGTCCGATGACGACGACGAGGGCGGCCAGCAGGGCGAATCCGGTTCCCGTTCCTCCGAATCTCGAGAGGTAGTGAACGGCGACGAAGCCCTTACCGATGTCGAAGAGAAGAACCGGTATCGCCGCCTTGAGACCGAGCACCCGATAGGTGTTCGCCGCTCCGAGATTCCCGCTTCCGTGCTCCCTGAGGTCGATGCCCTTGAGGATCTTTCCCGTGCAGTAGCTCGAAGGGATCGATCCGATCAGGTAGCTGGCCGCCGCAACGATAAGTATCTTGAGAAGAACCTCCATCATCTCTCCTTTGACTTCAGAGAGATTCTAATGATCGTCCCTTCGAAGGTAAACACTTTTCTTAGCTGATTGTTGAGATAACGTGTATAAGAACGAGGAAAATAGGAAGATCTGTTGACAAAAAGCGTGAAGGTCGGCGGCTTGACTCCCGTCTGCGTCGCATAGTATACCTTTCCCGTCCCTCCCGCGTAGTGGCTTGGAGGGCTTTTATCGATGATCTTCTCGAGCACTCTGTTCAGTTCGGAGGTCTTGATCGTGCGTGCGCGCGCCTCTTCGATGGCGACGGCGAGCGGAAATATCCTCTCCACGCGGAGCCCGGTAAGGGCCGATACGGTGACGACGGGTGCGTACGAGAGGAACGACATCGATTCCCGGACCGCCTCCACGTAGCGCTCGGACGTGCTCGAA
>JAPLKY010000085.1 GCA_026387805.1 Candidatus Krumholzibacteriia bacterium | reverse complement strand
GCCCCGTGCTGCGGGGGAAAGGAGCTTCCGCGCGAAAGGATCGACTCCGCGATCGAGGAGATCGCGGGAAAGGTGGCGAGTGTCCGGGTCGTCGGGCGAAAGCCCAGGGAACCGAAGCGAGGTATGGACGATTGACCGGCTGCATTTTCGTATCGGACCTGCACGGCAGGATCGATCGCTATCGCAAGCTCTTCGGCGTTCTATCAACCGAAAGGCCGAAGGCGGTTTTTATCGGGGGGGATATCATGCCCAATTTCGGGCATGCGGACACGAGGGGCGATTTTCTGGATGATTTCCTTTTCGCGGAGCTCTCCCGCCTGCGGGACGCGCTCGGCGAGGCCTATCCCCGGGTCTTTATCGTTCTCGGCAACGACGACGGGCGTGCGGTCGAGAAATCGCTCGTCGAGGCGGCCGATAGGGGCCTCCTGTTGTACATGCACGGGAGGAAGGCGGCTTTCGGGCGGTGGACGATATACGGCTACTGCTTCTCGCCGCCGAGCCCTTTTATGCTCAAGGATTGGGAACGGTACGACGTTTCCCGCTACGTCGATCCGGGATGCGTATCGCCGGAAGAGGGCTGGAGGACCGTGGCCGTCGATCCCGATGAGGCGCGGTTCGCCACCATCGCGCAGGATCTCGACGCGCTCGCCGGATCGGACGATCTCGAAAACGCCGTTGTTCTCTTTCACGCGCCCCCGCACGAGAGCAATCTCGACCGCGCCGCGCTCGACGGGAAGAGCTTCGATCACGCGCCGCTCGATGTGCACGTCGGCAGCATCGCCATTCGGCGCTTTATCGAAAGAACGCAGCCGCTTCTCACCCTTCACGGCCACATTCACGAATCGGCGCGAATCACCGGCTCATGGCGCGACAGGTTCGGGGGCACCGTCGCGCTGTCCGCGGCCCACGACGGACCCGAGCTCGCGCTCGTGCGCTTCGATCTCGATGATCCGTCGACGGCCACGAGGAAGCTGCTTTAGCCGGCGGCATCGTCCAGGGGAAAAATCAGGAACGTTTCTTCATCGGAAGGGGCCGGGCGGCGTCGGTGACGGCTCCGATCTTGACGGCGAAGCTCGTCTTCCGGGCGATATCGTCGTCGGTGACGATATGGACGTCGAGCAGACCGCCCGTCCGGTAGCCCGTTTGCAGGTAGTTGATCTCGTCGAGGCACAGACTCCATCCGTCGAGCCAGAGCTCGAGCTCCTCGCGCTGTTGCTCCGTGCCGCGATGGTGAACGATGATATCAATGTCGCTTCCGAGTCCGGCCGTTGCGTTCTTCGTGCTGCCGAAAACATAGAATCCAACCACGCCGAACTGTTCGGGATCGAGCTGCGACGCCACGCGCTCCGCCATCCGAAGGCGCCACATCCATAGATGACCCGACGGCCGGTCGCTATCCGCGGGTTGGGCGTCGACGCGCTCCTCTCCGGTTTCCCTCGAAGCGAGAAGGGCGACCGCCTCTCCGAGCTCGGCATTCATCAGAACCCGGAGGATCTTGCCGTCGGTCGCCTGCGGGACATCGATGAGGCGCACGACGCCGGCGAGCCGGGAGAATTCGGGAAGAACTTCGGACAGGATGTTCGGCGAACCGAGGAGAAAGCGTTCGTTGAATACGATCCCTTCGTCGTCGGGAAAGAGGGGCAGATAGCGTATCTGTCCCTCTACCAGATCCTGGAAGAAATGCGTGCCGAAAGAGAGGTCCGGCATATAGTTGCCCTTCTTGCGGGCGATTTCTATGAGTACCGCGGCGTTGTTGATGTCGGAATAGGTGACGTTCACGCCGAGCTTGATATCTCCCCGGCTTCCCCATCGTCCGGGCCCCATGAGAATGAACTGTCGTTTCGGAAGAAGCTTGTTGAGGTGTCCGACGGCCCGTCCAACGGCGACGAGATCCTCCCTCTCCGGAAGCTCGGCGTACGCGAGCGGATCGACATAGACGACGTGGGTGATGTCCGGGACGCGCCCGTTCGAAATATAGCGCTTCGCCGAAAAAACGATCTTGTCCGCGGGAATGTCCTGCGGGATGGGCGCAGGCGCGCTCGCCGGCGAAAAGCTCTGCGGGCGGCACTGGAGCAGATAGAAATCGGTTCCGTCGTGCGCGAACTCGATATCGACGGGGAACCCGAGCTTCTCCTCGAGCAGCTTGAGAATGCCGTGAACCTGTTTCACAAAAGGCGTTTCGCTGATGAGGCCGTCCAGCGTGAAGGGCAGATCGTCATGCTCGAAATCGATGCTCATCGCCATCGGCTTCCGCAGATTCTGGCCGTCGTAGATCGAGACCATCTTCTCGACGAGCGGGAGCTCCGCCCCGTATCTCCGGAGCAGGTCCTTCGCGTTTATCGTTTCGAATGTGTTGGTCTTCAGGTTGATGACGTCGATCTTTTTCGGCGTGTAGTAGACGATTTCCTCCGTCGCGACGTTGACACGCAGCCCCGGCTGTCCGGGAGCGATGAGAGCCGGATAATCGTCGCTGACGCGGTCGACGGCCCGCGTGCCGAGGCCGGGAACCGTGCGGATGAGGCCGTCCTCGCGCCTGATTCGGGGGGACCAGCGGAATTCGTTCCTGCTGAACGCGACGCCGGCGAAGGAGGGGAGGAAGTAATCCCCCACGCGGCTTCCCACGACTCCCTGGATCATGATTCCCATTTCCTCGCTGAAATCGAGCAGTCCGCGCTCGGCACGGTATTCGATGGGATCCGGACCGAAGATCGATGCGTACACCTCGGCCACGGCGTCGAGAAGGGCTTCGAGACGCTCCTGCTTGGTTCCCTGGTTCGCAAGGAACAGGCTCTTGTATTTTCCCGAGAAGGCCGCTCCGAGGCTGTCCTCGAGGAGGCTCGAGCTGCGAATGATGAGCGGCATCCCTTCGAGCTCGTCGAGCACCATGGAAAGCCCCTGGACGACCTCCGGCGGAAACCTGCTGTTCTTGAACGTGAGCATCACGTGCGGGTATTCGAGTCTAACCTGATTGATGTCTTTGTATTTTTGCTCGATGACCTCGTCGAGGTTGTTGAACCGCAAGAACCCGAGCAGCACGTCGGAGGTTATATACCAGCTCTTCGGCACCTTCACGTTGGCGAAGAGCGCGTCGGTGCCGTACGATTTCTTGATGATCTGCTGGGCGAGAAAGAGCCCCGCGCCCTTGCCGCCGAGCTGCCCGTGGCTCTCGGGGGTGTGGATGATCCGGTCGAGTATCTCGAAGAAGTCGCGGATCTCGATATACTTCTTCGCGACCTTGATGTAGCTGAGCTGCCTCGAGAGAAATCGCGTGATGAGGGAGACGATCACGCCTTTTTTCACCGCCGGGGATAGATCGATCCCCGCGGGAGACATGTCCCGGTACTGCCGGAGGGCGGCGATCACCTCGGAAAGGGGGAGATTGCTGTTTCCGACGTGCAGGAGGTAGCTCAACTTGTCGTCCTGGATCCATTTCCGGAGGAAATCGAGAAGCTGGTCGTTCGTGTACTCGCCCTTGGCGATTCGAAAGATCTCGTCGCTCAGTCGGTCGGTGATCTCAAGCGAGTGGAGGTGGTACGGCTTATTGGCTTCCTGATCCAATCCGGCCTCGAAATCGATATCGACGGGGACGAGCGTGCCGCGCAGCCGTTCGGCCTCCTCGACGCCGCCCCAGCAGAGCAGGTTGAGCATCTTTTCGGATATGCTCTCGAAGAGGTTGCGATCGGTGTGGTGCAGGAGATTGAGGATGACCCTCCATTCGCCGGTGCTTTCGCGCGGGCGCTCCTCGGCGGCCTCGCGCAGCTGCTGATGCAGGACGAAGTTACCGATCCGGTCGGCGATCGTTTTCAGGAGCCGTTTCTCCTGATTGAGAAAGGGGCCTTCGTCGGCCGGGGGCATCTCCTTCGAATAGAAGACGCTTATCTCGCCTTCCTTCGTATCCTCGACGAAGATATCGGCGGTCATCACCCAAGGGGTTTCGATGAAGCCGGGAACCGAATAGCTCTCGGATCCGAACACGATCCGCGCGGCGCAGGAGCCCGGATACTGCCATCCCGACGGAACCGTTTCGATGATGCGGCGGAATACCTTCTTGCGCGGCGCGTCCGGTTCAACGAGGAGCTCCTCGATGTTGTAGAGGCACTCGAGCTCCTTCTCGCGTTCGCGGAAGAAATGGACGAGATCGTCCGCCTTGTCCCTGCGGTCACTCATGCATGATCACTCCCCGGCCGCTCCGGCCGTCGACCTTTGCGAGCAACGGCGCGTCGAGCTCGACGTGCTTCACGAAGTGCGTCTCGGAAACCGTTCGCTGCCTCATGAGCCATTCCCAGTCGATACGGTACTCGCTTCCGTGCGGAATGGAGAAGTAGAATATCCTGAAGCTTGTCACGTTGTGAAAGAAGTGGGATCCCTGGCTCATGATGATATTGAGGTTCGGAAGCGCCGCTTCCACGATCACCTTGGCTCCTGATATCTGTCCGAAATCGACGGGGATCCCGGCCGGCGGATCGGTCGTGCCCCATCGCCCGAAACCGATGAGGAGGTACGGTTTCTTCGCCTCGACGAGCCGCCGGTTGAGCGGTTCGATCTCCGATGCGATCTGATGCGTTTTCATCGTGTCGAAACGCTCGGGGTGAACGAATACAACGTCCCGAATCGTATCGAGAGCGCCGTTTCCGAGAACCGTCTCCGAGGCGAGCAGGACGCGCTCGCCCGAGAGTTCGGCATCGGACAAGTCGACTTCGGCCTGTGAAACGACCATCGGACGGACCTGCAGAAAGCCGAATCGCGCCGGATCGCAGCTCTCGCGGTCGAGCGTGAGGGCGAACTCGATCTCGACCATCGCGCCGAGCGTATCCTCGCAGGCCGATTTGAGGGTCTTCAGCAGATCGTTGAGAGGGAGGATCCGGTCCTTGAGGATAGAGGCGAAGTCGATGATCCGGGGCCCGCGCTCCTCGATGCCGCTTGTGATCCGGTCGTCGGCGGGAAGATAGGTCGAAGCGATGAAGCGGATCGTCCCGTCGTATTCGGCGTCGCCGAGGTCGTACGCCGCAAGGTACTCGGTCTCATTGATCGGATCGTACGCGGCGGGCTTTCCCATAGTGACCGCCCAGAACGAGGTCTGCGTGTGCTTGAGACGGTCGCTCATCGATTTGAACGGCGGGTCGGCGCCGGGGAACGCGGGGGAGAAGGCCCACGACACGCCGTCGTCGACGATCGTTCTGCCGAGCCCCAGGGCGAGCTCCACGACGCCATCCTCGGGCGTGCCGTGCCCCGTCGGGTAGAAATTGTACGAGCGGAGCACTCCCGAGATGTTCGGGTAGAAGCGGTCGCCGAAGCGCGATCCGACGACCTCCTGGATGAGAGCATGCTCGAGGATCGCACGGCGAGCGGCGCGTGCACCTGCTCGACGAGCGCGCGAAGATCGCCGGCGAGCCGCACGGGGAGATCGGCACGCTGAAACGCGTGTGCGATAAGATCATCTCTCGCTTCGGAGTAAGCGATCTCGGAGAGGTTGTTCTGTTTCATGAACAGATCAAAGAACTCGGTGGTGATGACGGTGAGCGTGGGGATGCCGATCGAAATCGCCGGCTCGAAGGAATCCTTGAGCTTCGATTCGAGGATGCCGCGCATCCGCGCGAGACCGTGCGCCTTTCCGCCGAGCTCTCCCGATCCGATATAGGTGAAGCGCTCCGCCCCCGTGAAGAAACACCGATCGAATCGCGTGAGCGACTGATGATGGGGACTGTAGGTTTTCTTCCGCATGTGGCGTTACCGCGCTCCGCTGGAAGTCTATACCCAGCCGCGATCCTTGCACGCCTGGGCGACG
>JAPLKY010000195.1 GCA_026387805.1 Candidatus Krumholzibacteriia bacterium | reverse complement strand
TCGGCGGCTGCCTGCCGTCGATCCACAGGAAATTGTCCTTCGTCGGGTCCTTGCGCCGGAGATGAAATCGGTGTCCGTTTATGGTGGCGTGCTGCACGCCGTCATCCCTGAAATGAGGCTTTCTTTCCACGGTCAGCTCCTGTCCGTCCCGGGCCGGCAACGCGCTCCGTCCGTTTTCCGATACCTGATCCCCATCCGGCTCCAGTATAGCAAAATGCTCGCGCCATTCAACCTTTTGCGCGCGCTCGTCGGGGATGTGCTAGAATAAATCCGATGTATAGTCGGATGCTCCCATTCAGAGTAATCCTGACCGCGGCCGCGGCTGCATTCCCCTTGCTCATCGCCGCGTGCTGCGAGGACGCGCCGGCGGGCTCATCCGAAACCGTCTGCTGCGACGAGAGCGCCGCCCCGGTCTTCCTGCAGTCGAAGATCGACGACGATGACGGGGATGGAAATCCCTACGACGAGGACTTCCCGACAATCAACGATGAGGACGACGATATCGCCGACCACGCCTGGATCAGGGACGAGAGCGGCGCGTACCATCTCTTCTTCCAGACGGAGGATCACGGATCCGGGAGCTTCATCGAGCATTACATTTCGACCGACCTTCAGAGTCTGCGCTACGTCGGCGTCGCTCTTCGTCCGAACCCGGGCGGTTGGGATTCGCACAGTCTCTGGGCGCCGCACATTATCAGAAGAACGAAGACCTATTTCATGTTCTACACGGGAACCGACGGATCGGGGGGCGATCCCCAAACCAAGCAGCGCATCGGCCTCGCGACCTCGACCGACCTCATGACCTGGACGCGCTGCCCGGAGGGCAACTGCCCCGGCACCCCGGGGGACGGCTGCATCTACGAGTGCAACGAATGCTGGACCACCTGGGGCGGGGCGCCCGGCTCATACAATCAGCAGTGCCGCGATCCGTTCGTGATCTGGGATTCGATCGATCGACGCTGGGTCATGTTCGTCACGGCGAAGAGTCTCAATCAGTACGGCGTCGTCACGGTCGCGTACTCCGCGAATCTCAAGGACTGGACCGGCGCGGGATTCATCGACGCGACCCGCCGCCTGGAAACGGGCGTCGGCGGACAAACGACCGGCGGCCAGGCGGAGAATCCCTTCATCATGTCGCGCGACGGCGCTCACTATCTTCTCTTCACCGACTGGCAGGACCCGGAGGACAGCGTCTCCGTGGATCATCCTCGAACGATTGTGCAGTACGCGACGTCGTCGTCCCTTGCCGCGGACTCTTCGGGGAGCATCAATTGGACCTACCGCGGCTCTATCCCCGATCCCGGCGTGAATGCCATCGAGGTCATTCGCTTCAACAGCAGCGTCTGGATCATGTCCCAGAGCATCTCCAATCAGCGTTCCGGGTATTGGCCCCTCCGCCGTCGACTGCGCCTCAAGTGTGTCGTCTGGGGGAATGACTTTACGTTCGGAACGTCGAATATAGATCTGCATTGCGGTCTTCCGGACCGCGCAATCAATCCGACATCAGTATCCAGGAGGTTTCGCGATGAGAATGCGTACCGTCGTTTTGATCCTCTTCGTTCTCGGGATTGCTTCCGCTTCCCTGGCGCAGGGCTATGATGCTCTCGTACGGGAGGCCGAATCCAAGATCATGGCCCAGAAATGGGAGGAGGCCCTCGCCCTGTACGAGCAGGCCTTCAAGACGGGCGAATTCAATTACGGCGATTTCTACAATGCGGCCTGCGCGAGCGCCCGGCTCGGCAAATCGGACGCAGCCTATTCGTATCTCCTCAAGGCTATCGACGCCGGCTTTCTCGAAAAGGATCAGCTGAATCAGGACCCGGATCTCGAAAGCCTCCGGAGCGGGGACCGGTGGCAGACCGTCACGGACGCCCTGAAGCAGAGGCTCGAAGCAATCGAGAAGACGTTTCCGGAGACCCGTCCGGCCGGACCGGTGATCGACCTTCCGGCGCCCCGCTACGATAGCCCGATATCCGTGGAGGCGGCCTTGAAGAACCGGCGATCGATACGCTCCTACGCTGAGGCGCCGCTCGCCCTTGCCGACGTTTCCCAGCTCCTCTGGGCGGCATACGGGATCACGGAACCCGCCGAGAACATGCCGGCCTTCCTGCGCGGGGGCCTTCGAACCGCTCCGTCAGCGGGGGCCCGCTATCCGCTCGATCTCTACCTCGCCGCGTTCAACGTGACGGGGCTTCCCGCCGGCATCTATTGGTACAATTCGGAGAAGCACCAGCTCATGCGAATCGTCGAAGGGGATCGGCGAAAGGAAGTGAGCGAGGCCGCCTTCAACCAGGGCATGTTCGAGACCGCATCCGCCGCGATCGTGTATTCGGCGGTCTACGAACGATCGATGGTGAAATACGGCCAGCGCGGCCGCGACCGATACGTCTGCATGGACCTGGGACATTCGGCGGAGAACGTGTACCTCCAGGCGTATGCGCTCAAGATCGGCACGGTCGCCGTCGGCGCGTTCACGGACCTGTGGCTCAAAAAAGCCATCGGGATGACCCGGGCGGAGGAACCGCTCTACATCATGCCGCTGGGAAAGATCGAATAGGGTGCCGACCGGACCCTACCCCCGGCGCAATAGATAGAACTCGTAGCCGTAGTAGCTCGAATACGTGCGATAGAAGTCGATCTCGGCCTGGACGCATTCGATTATTTCCGCCCTCATTGGATCGGCCGCATGCTTCGCCCGAAACGATTCGAGCCGCCGTTCGAGGGGATTGTAGTACGGTTCCCACCAGTCCGACGGCGGCAGAGAGAAGTGTCCAACGACCTCATACCCCCGCGCTCTGATCGCGGCCAGATTGGCAGAAACATCGGCTATGGCAGGATACTCACTTGAGATATACTGCCGGCATTCCTCCGGCGGATCGGCTCTGAGCCAGGAAAGCTCGGAGACCGCCAAGGACCCACCGGGCTTCAGGAGTTCGCGACAAACTTCGAGTCCTTCGAAAAAACCGAGGAAATAGAGGGCTCCCTCCGACCAGATGAGATCAAAGGAACCTGAATCCATTTTCAGATCTCGCATGTCTCTCAGGCATGGCTCGATTCTCTCTGAAACGCCATTGGTTTCAGCCCGGCGCCGGAGCTCCTCCAGGTACGGCTGATAATTATCCACCGCCAGAATTTTCCCGGCCCCGAGCAACGCCAGCCGAATCGTCTGAGCGCCGTTCCCGCAGCCGAGATCCAGGATTCTGAGGCCGGCGGTATCGGCGCCGCTCGTGCGATTGGCCCTTCGAGGAAACAGCATATCCAGAGCATTCGCCGTCGAAGTATCGCTTCCGGGGCCGAGACGGGGCAACGAAGCGTCGAGTATCTCCATGAAGAATTCCATTTGTTCCTTGTTCATGACCGGTTTCTCCTTTTTGACTCCAATTGAGAGCTCGCGTCCGCGCAAGAACGCTCGCGCATCAAAAATATTCTCGTATCAATAATGTGCAGGAAAAGACAAAAGCCGCGGCGAGGCCGATGAATATAACGCGCGGAGGCATGCCTCCGGGAGTATATTGCGGCAGCGAGCGGCTTCTATAATTAAGCAAGAACCATACGGCACATAGTATCCATTACGGAAAGCAGGTGGTCAAGAGGATAATCGGATCGAGCGCGAGCGCCCGCTCATAGCTCTCGATCGCGAGATCCTTCCTGCCGGTCTTCATGAGCGCTTCGCCGTAGCTGTCGTTATCGGTAACCTTGCTCCTGTCGATATCGAGAATCTCGAATATGATGAGCTCCTCGATGTGCGAGAGCTCGTTCATGCCGCCGGCGAGGACTCCATCGAGACCCACGAGACTCGGGATATGGCCGAGGGTGTACCATCCAAGCTCCTTCGACTTCTGCATGATGGTTATTCGATCACAGTCTATTATACGGGAGCAGCGCAGTTGAGGTTCCCGTTGCTTCAGTTCCCTTCCGCCAGCCGGCGGAATCTCGGATTGGAGCGGATCGGATCCCATATCGGGTCGACACGGAGCATGGCCGCGGACGTATATCCTGGCACCGACAGCAGCGTTTCGATCTGATCGATCGCCGCCTCGTACTCGCCGCACATCACATAGATCTCCGCAAGCAACCTGAGAACCTGCTCGCCGACAATCGCGTCCCTGGATAACGGCATCATCCGAACGGCTTCTTCTCCTTCGCGGATCGCTTCTTTCTTGCGACCAAGCCCGGCATACGCGAGCCCCAAAGCGCTGTTGTAAACACAGATATAGGCCGATTGCGGGTTCGATCGGATAATGCTCTCGTAATAGACTCTCGCCGAGTCGTAGCGGGCGATCGCCGACGGGCGGCCCTCCTGCGCTGCAATGATCAGCGCCCGGGCGAGATGGATTGTCGCGATGACCGCAGGCTGGGTCCCGCGAAACCGCTCCATGCGTTCCGATTCGAACGCATCGAAAATCTCCGTGTATGTGTCAGAAAAAATCCGCAGATCGCTGGTATATTCGAACCCCTGACCTGTCTGATCTTCCGCCGCTTCGGGCTTGCTTGCGAGGCGTAACATCTCGAGCATGACCTGCTTCGCACTATCGATGTCGCCGTTTCTCGCGACGAGGACATGGGCCTTGAAGAGATACCCAAGGGAGATCTGAGGCGCCAGCGAAATAGCCTTATCGAGGTTCTGTTCGGCTTCATCGAAGCGGCGCATGGCAGCATTCGTGTATCCGAGGCAGTCGGAATAGAGATTGTAATTACGGGGAAACAGCCTCCGTGAATCCTCGAAGTGCCTCAAAGCTTCCTGCCATTTTCCCATGCGTCTCAAGGCGAAACCGATTGCCTGCAAGGCATCCCCGCTCGAGCGCAGACTCTGCGACCTCTCGAAATGCGCGAGCGCCTTGTCGAACTCGCGATTCGCATAGTTGACGAACCCGAGCGCGAGATGAGTCTCGGGGCCGTCGGGCGCGAGCTCCTCCGCCCGCCTCGCCGCCTCTGCCTGGAGGGGGAGCATCCCGGGCCGGTCGAAGAGCCAGTAGAGTTGCGTGGACGCCATCGAGAGCCCGGCCCACGCCTCGGCGAATCGCGGGTCCAGAGAAACGGCTTTCTGAAACAATTCGATGGCCAACTCCACGTCGGACAGACTTTCCAGGGTAAAATAATGTTCCATCCCGCGCAGGTACGCTTCGTACGCGGCGAGATTCTCCGTGGGCCTCTTCTCGATCGCCCGGCGCTCGGGCTCGAGGAGAGCGACGTCCAGCTGCGCCGCTACCCTCTCGGCGATATCCGACTGAACCCGGAAGACCTCGGTCATGTTCTCGTCGTACGTTTCAGCCCAGATGTTCGTGTCATCGGCGACACGGACGAGCTGCGGGATCACACGAACCCGGCTCGTTGGATCTCCGGGCCTCTCGCGCTGGACCGTGCCTTGGAGAATATAGTCGACACCGAGCTCCTCGCCGATTTGCTTGATCGATTTTGTGGTCTTTCGGTATTGAATCGCGCTCTGACGCGAAATGACACCGAGCCCGCTGACGCCGGCGAGGCGAGCGGTGATGGCGTCGGTCGTTCCGTTGGCGAAATACTCATCCTCGGGTACGCCCAGATTCTCGAAGGGCAGGACGACAAGCATCTTGCGATCGTCCGCCCCATGCCCCTCGCGCAGCGGCGCGGCCGGCGCGAAAAGACCGTGCCTGATCGCGAAGAAGAGGGCGATGACGATAACGGCCGCACTCCCGGCGATCGCGGCCCAGCTCTTCGCTCCGAGCCGCTTCGCGCGCAGCGGCGGCCGATGCGTCTGCGTCGTCGAGCGGAGCGCCCGCAAATCGACGAGCATGTCCTCGACGTGCGGGTAGCGCTCAGAGGGATTCTTCGCGAGCGCCTTCCCGACGATCCGCTCGAGCTCCATCGGCACGTTGCTCCGGCGCGCCGTGACCGGCTCGGGTGCGTCGTTCAGGATCGAATGCACGACGGCCGCCTCGTACTCCCCCGCAAACGGCCGCTGCCCCGTGATCATCTCGTAGAGCACGACGC
>JAPLKY010000099.1 GCA_026387805.1 Candidatus Krumholzibacteriia bacterium | reverse complement strand
CCTGGGAAAGGTTTGACGCATCGTTGGCAGAAAACCGCTCCCGGAATCCCGGCGGCGTTGCTTTTTTTCCGACTCTTCAATACAATCCCCTGCGCGCAGGAGAACGCCCGGACCTCGGGAGAGGCGCGCATCGCGGAAACGAAGCTGAGATTCGCCATCGGGCGTTGAAGCGTGGAGGTTGTATGCGTTATACGGTTGTCCTGTTCGTTGCGTTCCTGCTCGCGCCGCATTCGGCCGCGCCGGCGGAGCCGGCCGGTTCCGCTTTCGAGAAGGGCGGCGCCGGCTCCGCGGGGCCGGGCATAGCCTCATCCGTGTTTCGCGCGGATGGCGATCTTGTGTCCCCGGGGACGGAGCGCGTCGGAGAACGTCTCCCCCTTCGCGGGACGCGCGTCGCGTTGCCGGGCGCATTGCTTTTCGGACCGTCGCCGGCGCAGCGGGGTTCCGGGGCGGGCGCGTCGTGGAGCCGCCGGAATACCGCCGTCGCGATACTCGCCTCCGCGATCCTCCCGGGAATGGGAGAGCTCTACTGCTATCGGACCTCGCGCGATCCCTGGACCATGGCGCGCGTCCCCGTTTTTCTCGCCGCCGAGGGATTCCTTTGGTCAAGCTACTTCGACAATAAGAATACGGGCAAGTATTTCAAGCGGAAGTACGAGGCGTTCGCGGACGCGCACTGGAGCCTGGCCAAGTTCCTTCAGGATCATCCGTGGTGCAAGGGCATCGGAGGTTGCGCGAGCTGGGAGGTCTATAACAACGGCGCCAAGAATGATTATAACTATTTCTTCTATACGCCCCGCGAAGCGGATAGGGAGGAATACTACGAGAACATAGGGAAATACAACGCTTTCGTGTTCGGATGGGACGATTGCACCAGGAGCGTGGATGATACGCTGTTCACGTATTGGACCGGCAGGCGCACGGAATACGTATCCATACGAAACGAGAGCGACCGCTATCTGCTGAGGGCCGATCAGAGGCTCATGGGGCTCATCGTGAGCCGCGTCGTTTCCATGCTCGATACGGGCTGGCTCGCGTACCGGATTTCGAAAGGGCAGGATCCCGACAAAGGCTGGTCGCTCAGGTTCAGGACCGTCGATGAGACGCCGATCGTCGTTATCAATCGCCGTTTCTAGCGGAGGAAAAGCGATGAGAAGAATCATGACATCCATGGTGATCGCTGCTCTTGCGGGTTTGAGCGTTCCCGTCTCCGCGTCCGCGGAATCGGTGTTCGACGCGGGTCGTCTGCAGTCTCCCTCGCTGAGCCTCGAATCCCCGTACGCCGCATGGAGCTTCGGCGCCGACGGGGCGATTGCCGGGGCGGCGCTCGAGGGGGGCGAATCGGGAAAGGGGATCTCGGCGATGAATGCCGCCGCATGGAGCCTCCTGCTCCCGGGGCTCGGGCAGCAGCGCGCCGGGCATACACTCAGCGCGAAGATCTTCTACGGAATCGAGGCAGCCACGTGGATATCGGTCGCGAGCTTCCTGTGGATGGGTTACGACCGGGAACATACGTACAAGGATTACGCGGTTGTCTTCGCGAACGTGCAGGGAACCTCTCATTCGAAGGATTTCTACCGGACGATCGGCGAGTACATGGCGAGCGACGGCCCCGGCGGTTACAACGAGGCGGTTCGTCGGGAAGCGCGCGATCTCTACTATCCCAACCTTGCGGCGATCGAGTCCTATTACCGGGCTCGCGCGATGACCGGAGACGAGAGCTGGACCTGGAGGGACGAGCACGAGTATCGGCGTTACGGGGACATCCGCGATGGAAGCCGCTTTGCGTACCGTGTCGCCCTCTACTCGGCCATCGGCGCCGCCGCTCTCAGGATCGTGAGCGCCGCCGACGCGGTGAGGATCGTCCGCATCGATCGACGCTCCGCGGCGAATGAAGGCACGACATCGATGGGCCTCGAGCGGCTGCCCCGGGGCGTCGCGCTCTGCGTGCAGCGATCATTCTAGGATTGTCCGCCGGTGGCCCGGCAGGCGGCGCGAGATGAAACGCATCGTACCGGCACTCGTGATCCCGCTCATACTCTGCTCGCCGGTGCCTCGCGTAGCCGGTTCGATGCCGGCGCGCGTCGAATCCCCGGATCCTTCGATGCACGCGGGCGATTCCACGGCGTTTCCAACGAATCCCGATACCTCGCTCGCGCTCCGTATCGAAGAGACCGGGCTCCGCTTCGGGGCGGGCGATCTGCGCGAACCCACCGGCATCGCGGTCGACCAGCGGGGAGCCGTCTACGTCGCGGACGCGATGGCGGGAAAGGTGTTTCGCTACACGCCTGACAGCGTATCGCTCGAGTTCGAGCGACCGCCCAACAACGCTGCATTCTATCCGATCGACGTTGCCGTTCAGCAATCGTTCGTCCTCGTCCTCGATTATTCGCAGAACAAGCTCCTGCGCTACGATTCGCGGGGCGCCTACCTTGACGTTCTTCTCTCGTTCGATGTGTTCGATCGAGTCCGTCCCGTTTCGCTCACCGGAGGCCCGGGAGGGAGAATCATCACGGCGGACGTCGCGAACCACGCGGTCGTTCTGTGGACGCCGCTCCTCGATCGCGAGCTGACGATCGGGGAGTTCGGATGGAGCCCGGGAAGGTTCAACGCGCCGAGAAAAGCCGCCTTCCTTCCGAATCAGGGTCTCGTCGTCGTCGAATCGGGGAATCGGCGGCTTCAGTTCTTCTCGCCTTCCGGCCGCTACGAGCGCATCGTTCAGCCGTCTTCCGAAAAACCCTTCGTTTCGCCCCGCTCGGTCGAGGTCGATAACGCGGGCACGATATTCGTGTGCGACTCGGAGCAGGGTCGAGTCTCCGTCTTCACCGCCGAAGGCGCTCGCGTGACGGACATCGATTCGTTCTCGGGAGAGGCTATCTCGCCGGCGGCGGCCGCCGCCGGGTGGGACGGCGCGCTCTACGTCGCGGACCTTAAATCCCGCTCGGTGCTCGTCTACCGGCTCTTCTACCCGCGTGAAAGATGATGCGCGCACTCGGAATTCTCGCCGTCGTCGCCGTCGGCATGGCATGCGGCCCCGGGCCCGCGGCCGCGCTCAATCAGGGAGAAGCATCCCGCCCGATCAGCCGCGCGCCGGAGAGGCGCTCGTTCATTCTCGAGGAGGGGCAGACCCGAATCGAGATCGGCAGATCTTTCATCGTCCCGGAAAGCGATTCGGTTCTGATCGACGGGGTGCCCCTCCGGCGCGGGAACGATTACCGTATCAACACGCTGCGGGGATCGATCGTGCTCGTCAGGCCCGCCTCGGGCGGACAGCGCCTCGTCGTGCGTTTTTCGCGCTACCCGCTCCCGTTCGGCCCCGTGTTCGCCTCGCGCGTCGCCGAGGGCGCGCCTCCGCTTCCGCCGGGGCCGCTCGCCTCTCCGGCGCCGGGGCGTGAGGAGCGCCGCGCGGCCGAGCCTTACCAGCTGCGATTGTCGGGGAGCAAGACCGTCGGCGTCAACATCGGCTCGAACAGGGATCTCGGGCTCGATCAGAGCCTGCGGGTGACGATGGTCGGCAAGGTCGCAAAGGATCTCGAGGTGAACGCGTTTCTCACCGACGACAACCTTCCCGTGCAGCCCGAAGGGAACACCGAGGAGCTCAAGTATCTCGACAAGGTCTCCGTGCAGGTGAAGGCGAAACACACCGAGGTGCAGCTCGGCGACTTCACCTCTGCCCTTTCCTGGTCGCAGTTCTCCTCGTTTCAGCGGGAGCTCCGCGGCGTCGCGGCGACCGTCAACGCCCGCGGGCAGTCGTTCAGCGCGAGCGGCGGCGTCGCGAAGGGGAGGTTCAAGACGCTGAGCTTCACGGGAAGGGAAGGCGTGCAGGGCCCGTACGAGCTCCTTCCCGCGCGGAGATTCAACGCCGTCATCATTCTCCCGGGCACGGAGCGGGTCTATTTCAACGGCCGCCTGCTCAAGCGAGGAAGCGAAAACGACTACACGATCGATTACAACCGAGGCACGGTCACGTTCATGGAGCGGCTCGTCGTGACGAACGATTCGGAGATCGTGATCGATTACGAGATGAGCGAGGACAGCTACGACTGGA
>JAPLKY010000027.1 GCA_026387805.1 Candidatus Krumholzibacteriia bacterium | reverse complement strand
TGCGCGCCCTCGCGCGCACCGATCCGGCCCGCGCGCTGCGGGAGAGCGCCCGGAGAAGCCTCCGGCTCATCGACGGGTTCGGTTTTCGCGACCTCGTCTTCAGCCTCAAATCCCCCGACGCCCTCGTGACCGTCGAAGCGAACCGCCTGTTCGCCGCCGATACCGATTGTCCGCTCCATGTGGGGGTGACGGAGGCGGGACCGCCGCTCAGCGGCGCCGCGAAATCGGCGGTCGCGCTCACGCTGCTCCTCTCGGCCGGCATCGGCGACACGGTGCGCGTGTCCCTCTCGGGCGATCCGGTGCGCGAGGTCACGGTCGCCGCGGCGGTGCTCTCGTCGCTCGGGCTCCGGGAGGATATCCCGCGGATCGTCTCGTGCCCGACGTGCGGGCGGAGCTGGGTGAACGTATCGAGGATCGCCGAGCGGCTCGAGCGGGAGATCCTCAGGCGGCGCGTCGGCGCCACGATCGCGGTCATGGGGTGCGAGGTCAACGGACCCGGCGAGGCGAAAGACGCGGATATCGGGCTCGCGGGTTCGCGCGGCGGGGCGGTCCTCTTCAGAAAGGGAAAGGTGGTGAAACGTCTCGCGGGGGATATCGAAGGGAAATTCCTCGCCGAGGTACGCGAGCTTCTGAAGAAAAGGGAGGGCTAGACTTTTCTCTTTATTTCCAAAGAATGAAATATATCTGGAATAATTCCGAGAAAAATGCTATTATACCTTAGGTTATGCCAATGGGTTACGGAGAGGTCTGCCCCTTTAGATAGACTGCCCGCAACTCTGATTGTTGGTGTTTGGGATCTCCCGCGAGGGAGGAGAGGAGGTTATTCATATGAGGGGTAGTAGGGCGATTCTCGCTCTCGCGGCACTCGTGCTCGTCCTGGGCGCAACGACGCTCTGGGCTCAGGACCCGTATGCGATGCCGCTCGAACGCTCGATCAATCCTGGGCGCACCGCCGTCAAGTACGACATTCATATCTATACCTTCGTTTCTGAAAACACCTTCAACGTGCGCTTCGAGAAGATCGACGCGAAGCGGGTCAGGCTGACCGTGAAGCCGACGACCCTGGTCACCCCGCATGAAGAGATTACCGTGCAGTGGGGTAATTTCATGGCGGTGACGCTGTCGATCGATTCATCCGGCGGGGATACGTTCATTCTCAATTCGGAGACCGGTTACGCCGAAAAGTAGCCGTCTCCATCCATCCTTTTGATCTTCCCCGGCCGCCCTCGCCGCGGCTGCAGAGCGGATTTTAATCGAAACACCCGAATGTTCCATCGCGAGCACAGCCACGCCCGCGCCGCCGCGCGGCGCCCTCGGGACGCTACTCTTTCTCCGGAAGGGCCGGCTTGACGAAGATGGTCTTGCCGCGCGAGCAGAGCGCCGTGCCCGCTTTCGATTTTCGCGGCCTGCGGACGTGGCGCTTCTCCGCGTAGATTACGGGGACGGTCGACGAGCTGCGCGCCTTGCTGAAGTACGCCGCGATCGAGGCGGCCGTTTCGATGACGGAATGCGGCGTCGACCGGTGGGCGCCCTTGAGCACGACGTGCGAGCCGGGCGTTCCCTGGGAATGGAACCAGAGGTCCGACGCGGAGGCGAACTCGTGGGTCAGGACGTCGTTCTCGGCGTCGCTTCTCCCCACGTACACCGTGTGCGTCCCGTCGAGGACGAAACGGCGGAAGCGCTTTGCGGCGCCCGCTTCCCGCTCGGCGGCCCGGGAGGGCTTTTCCGGCGGGATGAGCGCGATGAGCTCCGCGGACGACTCGAGCGCAGCGATTCGATCGAGAGCTTTCCGGTTGCGCCCGATCTCGCGTTCCACTTCGCGTTTCCGGCTCCGGATGATGAGGTTTCCCTTTTCCCCCTTCTTCGCCTTCATGAAATAGTGCCGGATGTTTCGCTCGATGGATCGGGCGGGATCGAGAGGGATCTTCACGTCACGGTCGCCGGAGAAATCCCGCAGCACGATCTCCTTCAGGCCCGCCTTGAGAAGGTGCCGGTGCGTTACGAGCAGGTTTCCGTAATGACGATACTCCGCGGAGCGCTCCGCGTCGGCGAGATCCTGCGCGAGGTTGCGGTCGAGCCGCTCGAGGCGCTTGATGGCTTTGCCGGCCTGAACGGCCGCCT
>JAPLKY010000192.1 GCA_026387805.1 Candidatus Krumholzibacteriia bacterium | reverse complement strand
GGGCAACATTACCGATGTGCCATACTTCGCGGAATCCAATCACACGCGTATGCTTCAATTGGCGGATTGCCTGGCATTTGCGGTAGGCCGATACACAAATGCCGGTGATGAATCCTATCTGGCCGATATATGGAGTTCTTTCGATAGAAATCAGGTGAAAGGCAGATCGGTCGGGCTTAGGCACATCACGTCTTCATCATTCAACTGCAAGTGTCGTGCGTCCCATATTCATCCCTAATATGTACGACGTCGTCGGGGCGATATTCGACAGCATCGCGGTGCCGTGAGCGAATTACGGGGGAAGGTCACCAACAATCCTGAAATGCTGTTGAAATTTGGCGGATCTTCGTGATATCGCTAATCTTATGGGGGGATGCATGAGAAAGAGAATCCTTCCGGGGACCCTGGCATTTCTGGGATTGACCCTCATTGGCCTGATTGCGGTCGCTCAGGATGAAAGGCCTCAGCCGCCCCCCGTTTCGGACAAATGGCTCGGGATCCTGGACCGTGAAGTCAAGGCGAACGGAGGAAAGATCCCCATCGATCCGCGGATCTCGGTCGCGGTCGATCGAGAGGGATCCGGGAAGGGATATTTTGTCCCGGCCACGGAGCGCGAAAAGACCTACGCGCAGGCTTTCATCAAATTGAGGAGCCTGGCCACATCGCTGTATCGGACCGAAGAGGGCCGGGCGGCCTACCTTGAATTATTCAATCCTGATTTCCTGATTCGATTTGCCGATCGCCTGGATTTCGACTTGAGCCGCGACCGTCGCGTGAATCTGCCCGAGCGCACATTCGCGCCGGGGGATCTTCCGATTCTCCTGGAATACATCCATCACAATACGACCTACGTCCTGAATCTGGAACCCGATTTCACCAAGACCTCGAATGCGTTCAGTTCCGAGGACGACACCAGGAACTACGATCCGGCTCCCGGGCGAAACGGGCTCTTCAAAATGATCGACGGCACAAGCAACGGACAAACGGTTCGCGTGAACTTTTCCGAAAAGCTCGGCCAGATGTCTTTGTTGACCACATGGTTGATCGAAGGGAATCCCGAGCGGGGAATCCCGGCATTGGGAATCCGGCATCCGATCGTCGTCGGACTCCTTGTCTACCATATGGCAGGCCTGGAGCATGACAGCTCACATGCTCTGCAGTACTTTTTCAACCCCGTGGATTACCTGCACCGTTTGGTGGAGAAGGACCAGCCCGCGGTCATGGATCCGAAGAGCGCGGAATACGGCCTGATAGATACACAGCTCGTACAGAAAGCGCGTTTCAAGCTTTTCTATGAAATGGATGGGTTCTACATTTCGGGCTTCTTCAAACGGGGGCACGAACAGGAGCTTCTTGCGGCCGCGGACCTGATCGAAGATTTGAGGTCGAAGCGCGACGTCATCCGCGGCCTTCCAGGCGCCGGAAAATGGGCCGCCGAAATCCGACCCTGCTTCGATAAAGGCGGTCTGCTCGAGTGGCTGCAGGAAGGAACCAACCGCCGCGATGTCGTCAATGTGTACTTGCGCCAGGATTCGCGGAATCCCGGACGCAATTTGTGGTTCCTCCACGACGAAGACGTGTTTCCGGAAAGCATGCGCGGTTTCATGTTCACCCAGTTCGACGCCCCGGATGCGGTCGCGACATTGGCGGCGATCAATCTCATTCTCGAAAAGAGCGATAGTCTGTCAAAGGACCAGGTCGACAGGGTCGGCCGGGACGCTCAAGCCGTCGCGCGAATCTGGAAGGCGACCGTGGAGGCCCAAAGGGCCGACGGCGGCCTTGAAGCCATGTTCGCGGAGTTTCCGTATCTGAAACCCGTGGTCGTTCGTTATGAGGGAGATCCCGCTCTGGGCATCGAAGGAGAAATCCGAAAGTTCGATCGCCTGGCCGGGATACGGGGAATCCGTTGACAGCATCGCGGTGCCGTGAGCCGGCCTCGGGCGCCCGAGCGGTGCCGTGAGGGAGCGGTTCGGCCGGGGCAGCGAGCTCCGCAGAGGCGGTAAACTATTCTTTACGCCGCGTAAACAAACGTTTCGTTGTCGAAGATCCGGAACCTCGATATAATCCAAATACATCTAAGGGACGGAAACGGGATATATCTCCATTGGCATTGCGATGGACTGTGTAAATCAGCCTGCATCGATTCTGGTGATCGAGGAGGGGTGACGTATGAAGAGCCGGCGCCTGGCCATTCTCATGATTGCCCTGCTGCTCGTTCTGTCGATCGGATGTGACCGGTCGGGATCGAACTTCGAAAGACTGCCGGGCAACACAAACGTCGAGGTTCGGGTGGCACCCGAGCGAAAGCTCGTCGAGCCCGCTCCACAGCTCGTATCCATGGCGGAGGCGTTCCGGGGCCGATTCCCGACTGCATCGGTGACCTGGAATCCCTATACGGGCTACGCGAAGCAGCTATCCGGCTTCGTGTTCAAGGCGGCTCCCGATGTCCGGGATGCGCAGACGGCAGCCAGGAACTTCATACGGGAATACGCCGCCCTGCTTGTACCGAGCAGAACCGAATCGAGCCTTCAACTGGTGAACGTGACAGAGGCCGGTTCCGTACGGGGCGACAGCGTCAATCGTCGGTTCGTCCGGTTTCGGCAGGTCGTCGAGAAGACCCCTGTGTTTCAGGGAGAAATCGTCGTGCACTTGACGGCCGCGAACAGTGTCTACGCCATCTACAACGCGTATCAGCCGATCACTTCCGTGGTCGGCGGGATGAAGATCGGCAGCGCGCAGGCGCTCGACAGAGCCCGTCAGCTGCTGAAAGAGAAACCCAAGTCGGGCAGCTATGAGGCGATCGAGCCTGTGATCTATCCATACGGGAGTGACGGCATTCGAGCCTGGCGCGTTGTCATCGACCATTGGCTTGTGATTCTTCGCGGCGATACCGGCGAGACGCTCTTGCTCAGGGACGAGGCCCGCTATGGCCCCGACGCCCTCGTCTATCTGGAGAACCCGGTCCAGACCTCGGATCCGGCCGTGAGAACCCTCACCAACCTGGGGGCGGCAACGACACTATGCGGCATTCGCTTCTGCGTCCATAATCAGACCGGACAGACCATCACGTCCACCCAGCAGGAGTTTCGTGATCCGCCTTCCGACGTCAACTTCGACGATCAGATGGCGTACTATCACATGGAAACGATCGCTTCCCGATTCAATCAGTTGGGAGTCACGGGTCCGGGCGGTACGTTGCCGAAGGGCATCAATACGAATGACAATGCGCGCCCTTGCAATGCCTTCTACAATCCCCCTGACGATTGCTTCTACTTCAGCCCGGCCGGGTCCGGGTGCGACGGCAACTGCCGGTCATCGGCGCAGTATGCGGATATCATCTACCATGAATTCACTCACCGCTTATTGGATGAAGAAGTGGGGCTGATCTACGACGACACGGAAAGCGGATCGATTCACGAGGGCACCGCCGACTTCTATTCCGCCTCGCTCCTGGGAAATCCCTGCATGGCGGAGAAATGGTCCGACGAGAAGGCCTGCACGCGCGACGCTTCCGTTTTTCGTGGCTACCCGAAGGATATGGATGATGAACCTCATGCCGGTGGGGAGGTCTGGGCCTCCGCGCTGTGGACCTTCCGTGGTAATGTGGGAAAGGAAATGGCCGAGCGCATGGCGAGGGAGGGTCTCAGGGGTTTGCCGGCCGATGCCGATTTCAGCACCTTTGCGGCGAATATCGTGGTTCAGGGCGTCGCCTATTATGGCAGTTTCCTCGGAGACAACGCATGGGAGAACTTCTTCATACTGTTGGGAATGTTCGCCGCCGCCGAAGGGGCGAAGAGCGCGTTCTGCAGCCATGGCATTGCGGTTCCCTACGGACCATTCACGGACCTCACTCTTACGACACCCCCGGCTGATACCAGGAACGCCTGGTCGGTATCGGTTCCGGCCGGAACCGTCATTGACATCGACCGGGGATGCAACAAGGGGTACGATATCGTTGCGCCCGGAGGTTGGAAGGACCTGAAATTCTTCTATGACAAACAGTCGGAGCTGAAGGAGTACACCGTCGACATGAGCGGCACCACGCTGACGGTGACCATGAAGACTCCGGGGGGATGCGGCAGTATCGATCGGGTCAACCTGACGTATCGTGTCTACTACAAGAAGAGTGAATAGTCCGTACGGCAAGGGATAGGCACTTTTGCTCTGGTACAACGTATTCTCCGTCCTTGGCTGCCTGGTCGGTTCGATTGTTTTGGTGCGTGAATTCAGGCGCCAACAGCTGCCAGCCCGGTGGGCGATCGGGCTGGCAGCCGTCGTTTTCATTGTCTCTCGGGTTGGGGCGCATCTCGCGTATTCGATGGAGAAAGGGGCCTGGTCCGCGTCCTGGGAAAGCTACCTTTCGTTCAGTCGTGGGGGGTTGTCTTTGTTTGGGGGGCTGTATCTTGCGATTGCGGCCGTCCTTGTCTTTGCCGGATGCATCCGAGTGCCGTGGCTTCAGCTGATGGATCTATTGGCGCCTGCCGCCGCTTTCTCTTTCGCGGTTGGCCGCCTCGGATGCCTGATGGCCGGCTGCTGCCGTGGTTTCGCACTGCCCGTCCGTGCGACGTTTCCAGCCTGGTTTCCCGGCAACCACTGCTTTCCCGCCCCTTTGCTGGACTCGATCGTGAATCTATCTATCGGAATGTACCTGCTGCGCGTACAACCCTCCGCTGCTGAAATGGGCCGAAGAGCAGGTCTGTTTCTGGCGCTATACTGTCTGTCTCGATTCTTGATCGAAATGGTGCGCAGTAATCAAGCAATATGGGTCGGGCTAACGATGGCTCAACTTCTGGCCGTGCCGGGTTTCTTCATTGGATTGTGGTTGGTTACAAGACGCTCGCTGATCCGGCTTGCCATCGTCGCCTGCAAGAAGTAGCCATGGGCGAAAAGGTTGAGGACTACATCCTCAACATTGTCCAGGCGACGCGCACGCCCTCATGCAGGGGCGCGGCTACGTGACGCCCCAGGACGTGAAATCTATCGGGATGGACGTGCTGAGGCACCGGGTGATCGTTACCTACGAGGCCGAGGCGGAAGAGAAGACGCCCGAGAACGTGGTCGGGGCGATATTCGACAGCATCGCGGTGCCGTGAGGGGCTGGCCAAGATCTCCGGAATCACTTGAGGTAAGCGCCACTTTTCGTTGCGATTCTCAAGCGATTCCGGATTCCTCATCATTCACTTGACAAAAGTCGACAAAACCATAGAATAATTCATATACTTTGATGATTTTTGTCAAGTTGGAGGACGCCAGGATGCCTGCTTCCAAAGAGTTCGAACGATTTCTTGCTGGGCATCCGGTCTTCAAAGTGGGGGAGGCCGCGCTATTCCTTAATGCCGCCGGCACCCACGGCGGGCAGCTGGTCAACTTGCTCCTCGCCTACCACGTAAGAGTAGGACACATTATGCGGGTGCGTCGGGGATTGTATGTGACCGTGCCTCCGGGCTTGTCCCCGAGCAACTATTCCCCTGACCCTTTCCTCCTTGCGGCCAAGATGAGCGACGATGCGATTCTCGCGTACCATACGGCCCTCGAGTTTCACGGGCGGGCCTATTCCACGCGAAAGGACATAACCTACGCCACGGGCAAGGCTCTGCGCTCTTCCAAGATTGGCCCGTACCGGTTCCGCCCGGTTCCTTTTCCGAAACCTCTCCGCATGAAAGGCAAAGAGGATTACGGGGTGACAAAGGATGAACGCGCGGGTCTCACCGTGCGTGTGACGACGCTCGAGCGCTCGTTCGTTGACGTGCTCGATCGGCCGAATCTCTCCGGGAGCTGGGAGGAGATATGGCGGTCCCTCGAATCGATAGAGTTCTTTGACCTTTCAAAGGTGGTGGAGTATGCGCTCCTCCTCGACAACGCCACGACGGCCGCCAAGGTCGGCTACTTTCTGGAGCAGCATCGCGACGCGTTGATGGTGAAGGAGAGCCATTTGGAGCCTCTCTGCAACATGAAGCCTCGGCGCCCGCATTATCTCGAACGCAGCAAGCGGCACTCTGGGCGACTGGTCCAGCGGTGGAATCTTGTCGTTCCCGAATCGGTCATCAATCGCTCCTGGGCAGAGATCCTATGAGAATCTCTCGCGAGAGACTCCTGGACGAGGCTGGACGTACCGGTTTTCGCCCTGATACTTTCGAGAAGGTTGTTCGCATTCTTGGCCTCCTCGGCGCTTTCCGCAGTCATCCTTATCTCCGGGACAGACTGGTGCTCAAGGGAGGGACCGCGCTCAACCTGTTCTGCCTTGATACACCGCGACTATCAGTCGATATCGATCTGAATTACGTCGGCGCTGTGGAACGCGCCCGCATGATCGAGGAACGTGCGCCTGTCGATCAGGCCGTTCGGGCGGTATGCGCGCGCGAAGATTTCGAGGTTCGTCGCGCGCCTGATGACGAGCATGCCGGCGGGAAGTGGTTTCTCAGATATGAGAGCGCGCTCGGGCAGAGAGGAAACCTTGAGATCGATATCAATTTCATGTTCCGCGTCCAACTGTGGCAGGCCAGCGCCATGGACAGCCGTCCCCTCGGGTCATACCAGGCGCGCGATATCTGCGTTCAGGACATCCATGAGCTCGCGGCAGGGAAACTTGCGGCACTCATGTCGCGTGGAACACCCCGCGATTTGTTCGATGTTCGCGAGATCTTTCGTTTCGGCGGCTTCGACCATGCCGGTCTGAGGATCGCGTTCATTGTCTATGGGGCGATGAATCGCAAGGATTGGCGTTCAATCTCCCCCGATGACATCACCATCGACATCGGCGCGGTTCAATCGCAACTCATTCCGCTGCTTCCCGCCGCTGTCGCTGGGGATAGGGAAGCCGCGGCTTCTTTGGGCGCAGAGCTGCGTGAAGCATGTCGCCGCGCTCTCTCAGTGGTCTTTCCATTCTCGGAATCCGAGGCGAACTTCCTGGATGCTATACTCGAGAGGGGCGAGATCGAACCGGCGCTTCTCACGCCGGATAAGGATTTGCAGTCGAGGATCAAAGCCCACCCCATGCTGGAATGGAAAGCCCGGAATGTCCGATCGTTCAAAGGGATCGATTGAGCTCGAGCCCTGCCGAGGCGGAGGAGAAGAACTCCGAGAACGTCGTCGCGGCGATATTCGACTGCATCGCGGTGCCGTGAGTCGGTGCGGTTTTGTCTTGCTGACCACGCGTGTCTGGCGTAACCTGCGGGCATCATGAAGAACATAATCATCTACTTCTTGACCGGCGGGACTGTCACTACCGCCATCGTTCTGCTCGAGGGCAGCAACCGACGCTTGCTATCCGGCTTGGCGACACTTATGCCGGTCTTCACCTTGGTTGCCTACATCTTCATCGGCCAAAGCCAAGGGGGGCGGACCCTCAGTCAGCACGCCTGGCTCGTTCTGTGCGGGACGATCGTCTCCTGGGTTCCGTATATGATAACAGTCGCTGTTCTGGCTCCGAAATACGGGCCGAGTAGAGCGATTCTCCTCGGCCTGGCGGTGTTTTTTGTCTTGGCGATCTCCTATTTGCTGGTGGTCGGCCGCATGAAGTGGTTCGTCTGAGTACACACTGGACACGTGACCGACTTCCTCTTCGCTAAGCCCAATTCCCAGAATATTCAACCCTTCGCGTCATATCTGGAAACTCGATATCCTGGGCGAGGGGAACTTCGGCAGGGATTACGCGGACGGAATGAATGCAACCGTTCAGGGGTACTATGGGCGCATAGACTACGGTCTTCTGCCGAGAAGGTTGGTTCTCACGGGTCAGTACGACGTCTGGGACGATGGATTGGCCGGGACGGCCGATGAACACACGCTCTCCGGCGCAGTGACGTACTACATGACGAGTCAGGTGTTCATCCGCGCAGCCTATGCGTACGAGAAGCTCAATGGCAGTCCGCGTCCCAATACCGGAACGCTACAGCTCTATCTGCCCTTCTGAGAGGATGAGCCGGCCGCATCAGCGGAGGAGCACCATTTTCCTGGTCTGCGAGAAGGCACCCGCGTCGAGCTTGTAGAAATAGATCCCGGTCGATACGGTCCTGCCGCTCGCATCCTTGCCGTCCCACAGCTTCTGGAATGTGCCGGCCGGCTGGTTGCCCGCCGCGAGCTCCCTCACGAAACGCCCCGACGCATTATAGATCCTGAGCGAGACGGCCGTCGGCTCCTTCAGGCCGAACACGATCTTCGTCACCGGGTTGAACGGGTTCGGATAGTTCTGGGCGAGGAAGGTGGCTTCGGGCACATTCGGCGTGTCGTCTCCTGTCGATTGGTTGATCCCGACTCCGGAGCAGCTCACCGAAGAGCATGCCGTGCCGGTCGGGATTTCACAGGAGTGAGCGCCCGCGCTCGTCGGCTCGAAGCGCAGTGTCACGGAAGTCGATTGGCCCGGCCCGAGAGAGGAGACGAGCTCGTCGGAGACTATACTGAAGTGCTCGCATCCCTCGCCGACGTTCAATGCGAGAATTCCGCAGCCTGCGTTCTCGATCGTGAAGCTCGTATCCCAGTGCTCCCCGACATAGACGGCCCCGAAGTCGATGCTGACGTGCGAAACGCTGCAGATCTGGGTTGATCCGGCATAGATGTCGTAGTCGACCCCGGTGCGAAAGTCCTGCCACGTGACGATGGCTCCACCGGTGCCGTCGGCGGCGAGCATCGGGAAGAACTGCTCGTTAGCGGCAGTGCATATGGCGAAGCCGTCCGGCGTGCATTGAGCGCCGCCCGAGGCGTTCACCCGTTGGGCATAAATGTCGGATGCGCCTGAGCGAGCGTCCTGCCACGTTATGAACGTCGCGCCGGCGCCGTCCGAGACGATCTGCGGCTGCTCCTGCGCATTGGGGGCGGTGCACACGGGGACGCCGTTCGAGGTCCATTTGACGGCTCCCGAGGCGCTCACCCGTTGGGCATAAACGTCATAGTTGCCGTTTCGGGTGTCCGGCCATACGACGACCGCCCCGCCGGAGCCGTCGGAGGCGACCTGGTGGTACTTCTCCACGGTGCCGGTCGTGCAAATGGGGACGCCGTTCAGAGTCCATCGAACGGTGCCCGAGGCGTCCACCCGCTGGGCGTAGAGATCGTCCGGCCCGGTCCGGTTGTCCTTCCATACGACGATCGCGCCGCCCGCGCCGTCGGAGACTATTTCCGCGTATTTCTGCAAGTTGCCGGCCAGACAGATCGGGACGCCGTTCGCGATCCATTGAACGGCTCCCGAGGCGTCCACCCGCTGGGCGTAGATGTCGTAGTTGGGATTCAGGCGAATGTCGTGCCACGCGATGATCGCGCCGCCCGCGCCGTCGGATACGATATCGGCGGAGAATTGGCCGTTATCGGCCATGCATACGGGGACGCCGTTTGCGGTCCATTGGACGGTCCCCGAGGCGGTCACCCGCTGGGCGTAGATGTGGAAGCTCGCGTTATCGCGCATGTCGTGCCATGAAACGATCGCGCCGCCGGCGCCGTCGGAGGCGAGCTCCGCGCCATATTGCGTGTTTCCCGCCGTGCAAATGGGGACGCCGTCCGGAGCCCACTGGATCGCACCGGAGGCGTCGACCCTCTGTGCATAGATGTCCCAGCTGTCGTTTCGGTAGTCCTCCCAGAGGATGATCGCCCCACCGGATCCGTCCGCGATCATATCGTCGGGCGTCTGGTCGGAGGCGGCTGCGCATATGAGCACGCCGTCGTTGCCCCAGAGGGTATTCCCGTGCGCGTCGATTCTCTGCACGTAGATGTCCGATTCGTCGATAAACGAGCGCCAGACGATAATGGCGCCTCCCGCGCCGTCGGATACAATCAGGGGCACGATCTGGAGGTTCGTTCCGGGGCATAGAGGGACACCGTCGGCGGTCCAATCGGCATAGGCCGCGGTGTGAGCGGATGCGAGCAGGCCCAGGAGTATCGCAAGAACGGATGCTGTCCTTGTCATTGCAGTGACTTTCTTTGCTGTTCAACGCGAAATCGGGCACACTTCGGAGAATTGAGTGTAGGTGGTGGGCAACTACTCCGGTAAGATATGAAAAACCGTTTTCGGGGGCAAATTATTTTACGGCTCTTCGGTGCCGAAAACGGGGCTCTCCTCGATGGCGGCCTCGCGCCGGAGCATTCTCTCGTAGGGTTTCCAGCGCTCGGCGAGATCGCGGCGTATCGCGAGGGCCTTGGTGAGCTGTCCGAGCGCTTCGTTGAGCTCTATCGCCCGGACGGCGTATTCGGGTCGCGAAGGATCGAGGCGCGTCGCTGCATCGACGGCGGCGAGTGGAATGATCCTCAGGCCATCTTCACTCAACGAAATGGCGAAACGATCCAGCGTCTCTGCGACCTGCGACGGTTTGAAGGCGATGGGCACCGCCGCGATCGCGAGAACGAGCGCCACGGTGAACCAGTCGCCGTGCCGCCCCGAGGATGTCTCGCTGTGCGGTCCCGGCGAGCCTTCTGCGCGTATTCCCGCGAGGCGCGCTCCGTCGAGCGCCTGAGCGATCCAGGCCAGCGCCCCGAGCGTTCCGACGGCCCCCATCACGAGAAATATCCGCTCGAGAATGTCGCCGTGCTCGACGAGGATGCCCGCCCGGCTCAGCCGCCAGAGATCGGGGGCTTGCCGGAGAACGAGAGCGGAGACCACGGTGGCGCACGCCGCGAAAAGCGCGCATGCCGCGCGCCTCGGATGCTGCGCAATGAAAAGCCCGAAGCCAGGGATTACGAGGCCGAGGACGCCCGCAGCGCCGGGATGCCTGAGCCACGTCGGAAGGCGTCTCAGGAGCCAACCCTTGTGACGGCCGAGGAGGAACACGCCGCGTGCCCAGGTGGCGAAGGCCAGACCGATGGCGAGACAAGCGACGGACAGCCATAGGACGAAGCCGATCCCCGCGCCGTGCGGGGCGGCAAGGATCTTGTTCGCCCGGGCGAAGAGGACCGCCGCCCCCGTGAAAGAAAGGATCGCGAGCGCGACCCAGAACCTGCTTTCCCTGCCGCGGTGCGTGGCGAGGATTGCGTACGGCCCCGCCAGATATGCGAGAAACGCAAGAAGCGGCGAGCCCTTTTCATCGACGCGGTCATTCGCGCGGCGCTCCCGCGGTTGGGAGCCCCGCGGCCGCGGGCCACGCTGCCTCGAATCCTGCGGTCCTTCGCTGTCCGGTGAATATTCCGTGCGCTCGATGCCCCGTTTTCCGACTGGGACCTTCTGTGTGCTCGATTCAGTCGCATCAGCCGGATCAATGACATAGACCTTTGACTTCTTGGTCACGGCCAACCCCCGCGCATCCCCGCCCTGCATCGATGAAGCTGATTTAGGCAGATTATCCTGGTCGATCACGCGCATATCTCATGCCCGCCGCCTCCCGCGAAACGGCGTTTGACGGCGGGAACTCCGCGGCACGATCGGGTGTATCAATGGCCAGGTGGGCAACAAGTTCCATCTTGAAAGCGCCGTCGAATTCTATTACTTTCTACTCTTGATTGCAGAATCGAGAGCGGAGATTCTTTTTCGGCAAACCCCTGTAGCGCGCGCTAGTCAATTTAAATTGCGAGAGTTGGACTGCGATGATCTCGAGTGAGCTGGCCCGGAAGATTCGCATTCTGCAGATAACGACGCGGAAGGTCGTGAACGACGTTCTTGCCGGCGAGTACACGAGCGTCTTCAAGGGGCGCGGGATGGAGTTCGACGAGGTGCGCGAGTACATGCCCGGCGACGACGTCCGCACGATCGACTGGAACGTCACGGCCCGCATGGACCGCCCCTACGTGAAGCGCTTCGTCGAGGAGCGCGAGCTCACCGTCTTCTTCCTCGTCGACCTCTCGGCCTCGGGCGCCTTCGGGAGCGTCAAGAAGCTCAAGAACGAGATCGCGGCCGAGTTCTGCGCGCTCCTCAGCTTCTCCGCGGTGAAGAACAACGACAAGGTCGGGCTCATCGTCTTCACCGATCGCGTCGAGCTCTACGTGCCGCCGAAGAAGGGGACGACGCACGTGCTTCGGCTCATTCGCGAGCTCCTCAATTTCAAACCGAAGGCGGCGAAGACCGATATCGGGGGCACGCTCGATTACTTCGGGAAGGTCGCGAAGAAGCGGGCGGTCGTGTTTCTCGTGAGCGACTTCCAGTCGGAGGGGTTCGAGAAGGCGATGCGGATCATCGCGAAGCGGCACGATCTCGTCGCCGTGCCCGTCACCGATCCACGCGAGGTGAGGCTGCCGAACGTGGGGCTCATCGAGCTCGAGGACGCGGAGACGGGCGAAATGGTGCTCGTCTACACGTCGAGCGCGGCGGTGCGCAAGCAGTACGAGCGCCTCGGGCGCGAGCGGTCCGAGCGGTTCCGCGAGCTCTTCGCGTCGATGGGCGTGGACCGGATCGAGGTCGCGACGGATCGCGACTACGTGTCGAGGCTCGTGCAGTTCTTCAGGGCCCGGGAGCGGAGGTACTGATTCTTCTCCGATCCTCTTGGCCGTCCGGGCTTGACAAATGTATATTTTCAGTATATACATATTCTATGAACGTTTATGATCTCATAGCGCAATGCGCAGGATTTCAGTGGGATGAAGGAAATCTGCAGAAGGTCCTGCGGCGGCACAATGTGTCGAAGGAAGAATGCGAGCATGTCCTTCTCCGTCATTCATTCTATGCGGAAGTAAATGAAACGCATTCGACTGCCGAACCGCGCTACTGCGTCATGGGCCGAACGGCATCACGCAGGTATCTATACATAACGTTTACGATCAGAGGAGATCTCATTCGCGTGATATCCGCTCGCGATATGAGCCGGCGCGAGAGGAGGATATATTTCAAATGAAAAACTTGAAGAAGATTCCGAAGTTCAATTCCGAGGATGAAGAGCGGGAATTTTGGGCAACCCACGATTCGGTTGATTATATCGACTGGTCGAAGGGTAGGTGGATGATCCTGCCCAATCTCAAGCCTTCGTTAACAACGATATCGCTCCGCATGCCGAACTATCTTCTTGATGAACTCAAGGTGCTCGCGAACAAGCGCGACGTGCCGTATCAGTCGCTCCTGAAGATATTCCTGGACGAGCGGGTGCAGCAGGAGCTGAATGCGCTCGTCGCGCGCGAGGGCAAGGTGGACTATTCGGTCGCGCGGATGCCGAGAAGACGAAAGAAGCCGGTTAAGCGGCTTCGCAAGCCGGCCTGACGGATTCACACGGAGGAACGCATGAATCGCAATCCGATGTTTACGTTGCCGCCGAGGGACGATCAGAACACCCGGCCGAGCAGGACCCTTATGATGGCTGTCGCGGGGCTCGTGGCAATCACCCTGGCGCTGGGGCTCTTCTTCGGGTTCGGCGGCGAGCGGAAAGGGCGAGGCGGCGATTCGAGCGGGCTTTCCGATAAGAAGCTCGAGGAGCTCGCGCTCAAGTTCGAGGACCAGAAGCTCTCGGGCGCCGCGGCGCGCGCATGGACCGAGTACCTGGAGTCGGCGCGGCCCGGCGACGAGGATGCGGCGCGCATCTGGTTCAGGGTCGGGAAGCTCTACCAGGAAGGTGGCGACAACGAGCGCGCGATCGAGGCGTACTACCGTTCGGAGGCGCTGGCGAAGATAGATGAGATCGAACCTGAGATTTCGAAGCGGACGCCGATCTCGACCAGATGATCGAGGCGGAGATCGACATGCAGCTCTCGCAGCTTGCGGGGGGCCTCACGCCCGATGAGAAGCGGGCGCAGAAGCAGAGGCTTCTCGACGAGGTTCTCAAGCAGGGGGAGCGCGACAAGTGGCTCCAGCGCTTCATCGCCGAGGAGATGCTCTATCGCCGCGCCCGCGAGGAGAAGCTCCAGGACGATCCGGGCTTCCAGGCGCTCACCCGCAACCTCGAGCGCAAGATTCTCGCGCAGAAGTACCTCGACGGGGAGTTCGCGAAGGGGATCGCGATCAAGCCCGAGGACGTCAAGGCCTACTACGACGCCCACAAGGACGAGTTCAAGAAGGACGGGAAGGAGCAGGCGTTCGAGCAGGTCAAGAACGATGTCTACGGCGCGGTGAGGATGCAGAAGGAGATGGAGATCCAGCAGCGGATCCTCGGCGAGCTCAAGGACCGCTACAACGTCGTCATTCATACGTCGAAGCTCGGCGGGAAATAAATTCGGGACATAACGTCGCCAAAGGGTTGACAAATATAACGGTATTCGATATAATATAACAAGTGATAAGATCATTTCGAAACCGAGGGGCGGAGGACGTTTTTGATGGTTCCAATACTTCCGCAGCCCGCCGGTCGTGTCCGCAGGCTCTATGGGCCATTGCCCGGCGGAAACTTGATCAGATTAACCGTGTTCGGGAGTTGCGGGAGTTGGCCGTTCCTCCGGGGAATCGGCTGGAGGGTCTCAAAGGGAATCGATCCGGACAGCACAGCATTCGCATAAACGATCAATATCGGATTTGTTTTCGATGGGAGAATGGAAATGCCCATGAAGTCGAAATTGCGGATTACCACTAGGTCGCGCAGGGTTGCAGGAGCCGGCTCTTCTCATGAAGTCGGTGGGCGGCGGTTGCCGAAGCATCGCCCTCCGACCCATCCGGGCGAGATGCTGCT
>JAPLKY010000405.1 GCA_026387805.1 Candidatus Krumholzibacteriia bacterium | reverse complement strand
GAGCAACCCTACCCGGGACCATATTCCTCCCCAGTCAACAGCGCATAGAAAAACCCGGCTGCTAAGTCCTCTCCTGACTCAACAGCCGGGCTTCCTAGAACCCGATCTACTCAAAAGAGACTGGGACTAGCGCAGGAGCACGAGCTTCTTCGTCGCCTGGAATTCCTCGGTCTCCATCTTATAGAAATAAATCCCGCTCGCGACATCCGCACCGATGTTATTCCGGCCGTCCCAGACCGCCGAGTAGACGCCCGCATCCTTCACTTCATCAACGAGCGTCCGCACGAGACGGCCCGCGACGTCGTAGATCTTCAGAGCCACGAGTCCCTTCGCCTTCATGTCGAACTTGATCGTCGTCGACGGGTTGAAGGGATTCGGGAAGTTTTGGGATAGCTTGAAGGCCGAGGGAACCTCCGCGTCGGTGTAGCAGCACATGTGCACCGGAAATTGCATCCAGGCGAACACGTCCTTCGCAAGTTCGTAACGGTCGGCCGGAGCGGCAACCGCGTCGTCGCGAACGTACTGGAAACTGAATCCGAACCACATGGTGTTCACGTTGAATCCGCTCGGGTTCAGCGTCGTTGACGAGATAGCCGCATAGCGGTTCGTCGCGCTCTTCACCGGATAGGACGCCGCGTACTTGCCGTTCGCCGTCTTGTCGAGCACGTCGAACTGGTTGATGACGAAGCATCCGCCGTAGGCGAACCACTTGTCCGGAACACCGGCGTGGACGAAGATACCGGCATCGGCGTCGCCCGTAACGAGCGGGGTCACCGTTCCGCCGCCCGTGCGGCCGCCGGTTTCGTCGAAGTAGCTCGTCGCTACGAAGTCAACGCCGCACCAGGTGCTCATGAGGGTGAGCGCCGGCGTCGATGCGAGTCCGTCCAGATCGTAGGCGATGTCGTCGCCGCAGACCCAGAGACCGCATACGTGCTCGGACTGCTCGAACCAGTTGATGAGCATCGTGCAGTCGTTCGACTTGTCGCTGTTGACCGTACCGTCGGAAATCGTGATCGACTCGAGGTCTCCGCAATCCCAGACGATCGCTCTGTACTGATCGACGAGCTGCTTGGTCTTCGCGCGGCTCCCCGGTCCGTTCGAAACACCGGAAGTCGGGCCGTTCACGTCATACTTGTCCACGTTGTTGTCCGGCGGATTAATAACGGCTTCGAACACCGGCATCCAGTAGTTCTCGACCGAGCCGACGAACGAACCGCGGCCCGTGAAGTCGTCGACGAAAAGCACGTCGCTGTTCTTCGTCGGGAGGCAGGTGAACTCGAAATACGGCCCGTACGAGCGGGCCCATTTCGGCAGCGCGCGCTCTTCCCCCGCGGCGCTCCGGGCCGTGAAGTAGTATTCGATCTCGTACCCTCGCCCCCGCCGAGATACGAGTTGCAATCGACGACGGCCGAATCCCCCGGGCGGATGACCGGATTGTCGTTCGCATTGATGTCGTTCGCGGCGTCGGCGCGGACGTAGCTTTCGAGCTGGAATTCCTGCCCGGGAAAGTTGTCCTGGAAGAGATCGATGTCGCGATAGCTCCACTGCGGCCCCAAAGTGCCGTACCGATACAGGCGAACGTTGTCGAACCACGGCGCCGGCGTGTGCTGCGCGCAGTTGCCGTTCACCAAGTACCACACGTTGCACATGTCGACGGCGCCGAGGGCGACCTGCACCGTGTCGCTCGTAATGAAGGGGCTCACGTTCTCACGCGCGTAGACCCAATCGTAATCCATGTAGCAGCAGTATTGGTTATCGAGCCACTGCCCCGGGCAGCCGTTCGCAACATTGCGCACATGCCACCGGTAGAAGACGAGGTTTGCAAGCGACAGATCGCTGTAAACCGCGAATCGATATTCGAATCCGGCGAGCGATGGAAGCTCTCCCGGCGGAATGACGCCGTCCTGGACACCGTCGCGCCGCGTCGAGTATCTCCTCGTGTCGATGAGGGGCGAAACGACGAGCTCGTCCTGGCATGGCGCTTCGAGGCCGCCCGGACCCATGCAGAACGGAGTGTCGTAAAGGCCCGGATAGCTCGAGCTCGGATGCGGGGATCCCACGAAGAACACGACAAGAGACGTGAGATCGTCGCCGCACGGATCCTTGTCCGTCAGGTTGTTCTTGAGACCCGAGTACTTGCCGTACTCGACCGCGTGCGTTGCGTGCCATATACCGGCCGAGGTCGCGCCCACGGCAGCCGCCTCGAAATCCTGATAGTTGTCGAGGGCGGCCATATCCCTGATCCGGATGCTGTCGATGATGCAGCCGCCGTCCGTATTGTACAGGCCGTCCTCATCGCTCCACGCGCCGTCGGACATGAAGTGGAAACGGATCTTCATCCTCGCCAGGGGGCGAGTGAACCATATGCTCGCGGTCGTGTCACCCCGACCCGTGTATTCCTCCGCGACAAATCTGTCGGTGTAGCCCCCGCACTCGACTTGCACGAAGTCATAGTCGGGCTCCAGGTCATAGTGGATCTTGTAGGAGAGGGTGATCGCACCGACGAATGCGAACGCGTAGGTTCCAAGCTCCTGGTCCCAGCCGTTCCCATAGCCGGGCGCCTTCGCCCAGGAGCACAGGTACGAATTCGACGGATTCGGCCGCGTGCCGCACCACATCGACTTCGTTCCTTCGAGCGGCACGAGGCCCCCAAAATCTCCGCCGCCGAGCCCGGCGAAATCGTCGACGTGAAAGAAGGTGCCCCGTTGGGCGGTCCGATCGACGCGGGTCCACCCCTGCCAGTTTAAAGTCTCGAAATCGTACCAGACAAGGCAGTAGGTATCGACCGCAGCCTCTTCATAGAGACCACGCAGCCCCGGATCGACGAGCCCGGGCATCTGGGCCTCGGGGTCTTCCCTCATCATCCGCAGGCCGGGCTTCGCCGCTTCGCGCGCCGCGCCGTTCACCGCAAAACATGTCGCAAGGATTGCGATCGCGAGGATCGCCGAGAGACTTTTCACGTCCTTACCCCCCATCACGTTAAGGACATGTCGCCATTGTATACCGGATCTTGTCCTGTGCATCTCACCGTCATATTGGCTGAGACGACATATTCACTCGGTCTCCGACGAAATTCCGCCGGCCTACATAGCTTCTCTCGAGTCAGGGAACTTACCAGTGGGGGTGGGAGATGGTAGTTTCCAACTCAACTCATCCAAGCGATGCTGTAGATTCTTACAGGCTCAACCGCCGGACGGATATTAGCACAGATGGCTGTTTTTGTAAATCATTATTCCTCCGAGGAATGGCTCGTAACTTAGGGGTGGTGATTTCCACACGAATTCGGTATAATGCGGCCCTACGCAAAATGGCGGCTGCCGTCCATGGTCGACGGCGGGACAGGAAGGTGATCCGATATGATTCCGAAAGAGCTCAAGAAACGGAAAGCGGCGTCGGTCGCCGCGAAGCCTAAAACGAAACCGAAGAAGACTTCGATTTCGGATAACCAGAAGAGGGTCGATGCCGCGAAGGAGGCGGCGAGGAGATTCATCGCCGGCGTGCGGGAGACGCCCCGCGCGGCGAAGAAAGCTCCGGCCAAGCCGGCCAAGAAGGTGGAGCGTCCCGCGGCGGCTCCCCCGGCGGCGGCGCGCTTCGTGCCGGCTCTTCCCATGACGGCACGCCCCGCGGCGCCGAAGCCCGCGGAGTCAAAGCCCGCGGCACCGAAGGTAGCGGCGCCGAAGCCCGCACCACCAACGGCCTCTCCGAAGACCGGAAAGGCAAAGATCCGGATCAAGCCCGCGAAGGCCGCAAAGGCTCTCCGTCCCGCCGGAAAGAAGCCCGCGACGCGCAAGAGCGCGGAGCCGGAAAAGGCCGCGCACGAACCAATCCGCCAGGCGGCCGAGGAAGGCAAATTCTATCTCGGCGCCGAGCAGCGCGTGATGCCCCCCGTCGAAGCGATCGAGATTCCGAAGGGCTACAACGTGGACCGCATCGTCGCGATGGTTCGCGATCCGCACTGGCTCTTTGCATACTGGGAAGTCACCGACCGCAAGTACCGCGAGCTCGAACGGACATTCGGCTCGTCGTGGGCGTCATGCAAGATGATCCTCCGCGTCTACGATAAATCGAGCGGGAAGCAGGGCCACTTCGACATCGTTCTCACGCGCGAGGCGAGAACCTGGTATATCAACGTCTCCGCGCAGGGGCGCTATCAGGTCGCGATCGGGGCTCTGTCCCCCGACGGCCGGTTCGAGCTCGTGGCCATATCGAGCATCGTCGAGACGCCGGCCGACCGCGTGAGCGACCGGATCGACGAGCAATGGATGGTGCCCGACGACGTATTCAACAGGATATTCGCCGCCTCGGGCGGCTACGACATGCATTCCGCGTCCGGAGAGCTCAAGGGCCTTCTCGAGAAACGGCTCCTCGAGGAGATCAGCTCCGGCGCGGTGACGAGCTTCGGAAGCGGCGCCCTCTACGCGGAAGCGAAGGGCCGCTCGTTCCGCCTCTGGGTCGCGACCGAGCTCATCCTCTACGGCGGCACCGAGCCCGACGCGCGGGTGACCGTGCAGGGGAAAGAGTTGAAGCTTCGTCCCGATGGAACGTTCTCTCTCCGATTCGCGCTCCCCGACGGGAAGATCGAGCTCCCCGTGACGGCCGTTTCCGGCGACAAGATCGAAGAGCGGACGATCGAGACGAACGTCACGAAGAAATCGCTGAAGAAAGAGCCCGTGCTTAAATGAGCGAGGAAAAAGGATACCTGGCGCTCGTTCTCCACGCGCATCTTCCCTTCGTCAGACACCCGGAGTACGAGGAATTTCTCGAAGAGGACTGGTTCTACGAGGCGCTGACCGAGACGTACATTCCCTTCATCGAGGTCTTCGACCGGCTCATCGAGGACGGGGTCGATTTCCGGCTCACGATGTCCATCACGCCGACCCTCCTCTCGATGATGAGCGACCCGCTGCTCCAGTACCGCTATCTCCGGCACCTCAACAAGCTCATCGACCTCGCGGGCAAGGAGATCGAGCGCACCCGCTGGACGCCCGAATTCCACGAGCTCGCCCTCATGTATTTCTGGAAGCTCACGCGGGCGCGGCAGATCTTCTCGGAGCGCTACTACAACAACGTCATCCAGGCGTTCAAGCGCTACCAGGACATGGGGAAGATCGAGATCATCACCTGCGCGGCGACGCACGGGTACCTCCCCCTCATGCCGAATCGCAAGGCGGCGCGGGCGCAGATCGAGATCGCCTGCGCGCACTACGAGAAACACTTCGGGCGCCGTCCGCGCGGCATCTGGCTCCCCGAGTGCGGATACGCGCCGGGGGTCGACGAGATTCTCAAGCAGGCGGGCATCAAGTTCTTCTTCATCGATACGCACGGGATTCTCTTCGGGACGCCCCGGCCGCGCTACGGCGTCTTCGCGCCGGTGTACACCCCGTCGGCCGTCGCGGCGTTCGGGCGCGACATGGAATCGTCGAAGCAGGTCTGGAGCGCGAAGCAGGGATATCCGGGCGACTACGATTACCGCGAGTTCTACCGCGACGTCGGCTTCGACCTCGATTACGACTACGTCCGCCCCTATCTCCATTCGGACGGAAACCGCGTCAATCTCGGGATCAAGTATTACCGGATCACGGGAGAAACGGACCACAAGGAACCCTACAAGCCCTCGATCGCCCGCGAGAAGGCGGCCGCACACGCGGGGAATTTCATGTACAATCGCGAGAAGCAGATCGAATGGCTGCACGATTTCCTCAAGATAAAGCCGATCGTCGTCTCGCCCTACGACGCGGAGCTCTTCGGCCACTGGTGGTACGAGGGGCCCGAATGGGTCGAGTTCCTCATTCGCAAGATCCATTTCGACCAGAAGACGATCAAGATGATCACGCCGTGGGAGTATCTCGAACGCCACCCGAAGCTCCAGGTCATCACCCCGTCGATGTCGTCGTGGGGATGGAAGGGCTACAGCGAGGTGTGGCTCAACGGCGACAACGACTGGATCTACTCGCATCTGCATATGATGGCGGACCGCATGGTCATCCTCGCCGACCGCTTCCCCGACGCGGACGGCATCACGGGGCGCGCGCTCAACCAGGCGGCGCGGGAGCTCCTCCTCGCGCAGGGCAGCGACTGGGCGTTCATCATGAAGACGGGGACGATGGTCGAGTACGCGCACAAGCGGACCAAGGACCACGTCGCGCGTTTCGACCGTCTCTACCAGGACATCATGAACGCGCACGTCAACGATCAGTGGCTCAAGGAGGTTGAGCACCGGGACAACATCTTCCCCGATATCGATTACCGCATCTACCGAGGGTAGGACTTTCCCGATGGAGAATTCCGCACGACCCAGGCACCTCATCATACATGGGCACTTCTACCAGCCGCCGCGCGAGAACCCCTGGACCGAGAAGATCGAGCGACAGGAAAGCGCCGCGCCCTACCACGACTGGAACGACCGCATCGCGAACGAATGCTACCTTTCGAACGCCCTCTCGCGTCGTCTCGACGACTACGGACGTGTCACGAAGCTCGTCAACAACTACGAATGGATCAGCTTCAACTTCGGCCCGACCCTGATCTCCTGGATCGAGGACAACGCCTCCGATGTGTACGCGCGGATACTCGAGGCCGACCGGGCGAGCGCGAAACGCCTGAACGGACACGGGAACGCGATCGCGCAGTGCTACAACCACGCGATCATGCCGCTCGCCTCGCGGCGCGACCAGGAGACGCAGATTCGCTGGGGAATCCACGATTTCGAGCGGCGCTTCGGCCGCCCGAGCGAGGGGATCTGGCTTCCCGAGACGGCGCTCAACGCCGCCACGCTCGAGGTGCTCGTCGAATTCGGTTTCCGTTTCATCGTCCTTTCGCCGCACCAGGCGCTCCGCGTGCGTTCCCTCGCCGATCCGTCGCAGTGGAACGACGTCTCCAAGGGAACGATTCCCGCCGGATTCCCCTATCGCTGCTTCGCTCCGGGAACCAGGGGAAAACGCGACCCGAAACGCTTCGTCGACGTTTTCTTTTACGACGCCCCCCTCTCGACGGACGTCAGCTTCAACCACCTGCTCCGGAACGGAGACGGTCTCGCCGACGCGATCATGCTCGCGTACCCGCGCGCCGGGAGCGACCTCGTCGTCGTCGCGACGGACGGAGAGGTCTACGGCCATCACGAACCCTTCGCCGACATGGCGCTGTCCTATCTCATCGAATCGGCCGCGCCGAGGCGCGCCCTCGCGATGACGAACTTCGGCGCCTACCTCGACGGGCACGAGCCGAAGTTCGAGGTCGAGCTCAAGCCGGGCCCGAACGGCGAGGGCACGGCGTGGTCGTGCGTTCACGGCGTCGGCCGCTGGAAAGAGGACTGCGGCGACAGCGCGGGCGGTCGCCCGTCATGGAACCAGAAGTGGCGCGCGCCGCTCCGCGCGGGACTCAACTCCCTCAGGGACTCGCTCGCCGCGCAGTACGAACGCGAGGCCTCGAAGCTCCTCGCCGATCCGTGGAAGGCGCGGGACGAATACATCGGCGTCATCGAGAATCGCAGCCGCGACGCGGCGGCGGCCTTCGTTGCCGCTCATGCGGCGGCGCCGCTCTCGAGCGCCGAGAGCGCCCGGATCCTCTCGCTCCTCGAGTCGCAGAGGAACGCCCAGCTCATGTTCACCTCGTGCGGGTGGTTCTTCAGCGACATCTCGGGGATCGAGACCGTGCAGATCATGCGGTACGCGGCGCGAGCCATCGAGCTCGCCGGAACGGAGCATTGGCTCTCGCTCGAGAAGAAGCTCCTCGGCGATCTCAAGGGCGCGCTGAGCAACGTCGCCGGAAAAGGCACCGGCGCGAGCATCTACAACGGCGACGTGAAGGCGTCGATCCTCGGCCGCCCCTGCTTCGTCTCGCTGTACGCGATCTCCTCGCACCTTTCCGGCGGAGCGGAGCTCGCGGAGATCTACGGCCATCCCATTCGGCCGCTCGACGAGATCGTGCGGCACGTCGTCGCTCCCGGCGTCGAGGATCATATGAGGATCGGCTCCCTCGAGATCATCTCGCGCTATACGCTCGAGACCGCGGTGTACGAGTATCTCCTCTATGTCGAGGATGAGGCCACCTTCGTCTGCTACGTCCGCCAGCGCCGGAGCGAGGCGGACTACCGCGCGATGGCGGCGCGCCTCGCGAAGCTCGCCGAGGCGGGGCTCGTCGCCGAGATACGCCCGGCGGCCTCCGAGTACTTCGGCACGCGGCGGTTCACGATCCGCGACTTTCTCCCCGAGGACCGCGAGAGGATCCTCCGGCGCTTCGCCGCGAAGCGGCTCGAGGTCATCGAGGCGCGCTTCGGCGAGATCTACGCCGACAGCAAGCACCTCCTGATCCTCCTCAAGGAGGCGAACATCCCCGTGCCGCAGAATCTGCTGCTGCCCGTCCAGACCCATCTCACGAAGAAGCTCGTGCGCGAAGTGGAGCGATGGGAGCGCTCGCTCACTCCCGCCGGGCTCGAGGGCATCAGGAGCATCGTCACCGAGGCGGCCGTTTTCGGCGTGCCGATAGACAAGTCTCCGGCGGCCGCGTCCTTCAGCGACCTGCTCCTCGAGAAGATCAAGGCCCTCGCGAACGAGCTCGACCCGGAGGCCGCCTTTGCCCTCGAGCAGTTCGTGAACCTCGCGGACGAGATGGGCATACAAACGGATTTCCGCATTATCCAGAACCGCGTGTACGCGATACTCGAAATGAAGATTTCGCCGCTCATCGACGATCTCGCCCGCCGCCCCGACGGCCGCGAGGAGACGAAGCGCGCGATCTCGGCGTTTCTTCGCCTCGCGCGCAGATTCAACTTCAACACCGATGCCTGGAACGCCAGGCTCGAGAGCATATGATCCGCAACGAATCGCAGAAACGCATCGCCAGGCTCCGGGACGAGATCGCGCGCCACGATCATCTCTACTACGCCCTCGACAAACCGGAGATCTCCGACGCCGAGTACGACCGGCTCCGCGCGGAGCTCGAGGCGCTCGAGAAGGAATATCCCGATCTCGTCACGAGCGACTCTCCCACCCAACGCGTCGGGGCCCCGCCGCGCGAAGACCTCCCGAGCGTCCGGCACGTGAAACCGATGCTCAGCCTCGAATCGGTGATGAACGTCGACGCGGCCCGCGAGTTCGACAAACGCATGAAGAAGGGGCTCGGCTCGGACGACGTGACGTACGCCGTCGAGCCCAAGTTCGACGGACTCTCGGTCGAGCTCATCTACGAGGACGGCGTCCTCGCGCGCGGCGCGACGCGGGGGGACGGATCCGTCGGCGAGGAGATCACGCCCAACATAAGGACGATCCGCGCGGTTCCGCTGAGGCTCCGCGCCGCGAAGCCCCCCCGCCTCGTCGCGATCCGGGGAGAGGCGATCATGCCGCTCGGAGCGTTCCGCGATCTCAATCGATGGATGACGGAGCGGGAGCTCCCCGCGTTCGCCAATCCGCGAAACGCCGCGGCCGGCTCCATCAGGCAGCTCGACTCGCGCATAACGGCCGAGCGTCCCCTCTCCTTCTTCGCGTACGAGATCATGAAGCTCGATGGCGCCGAGCCTCCCGACACGCACGCGCAGGAGCTCGAGATGCTTTCGAAGTGGGGGCTCCGCGTCGATCCGCACCGGAAAATCTGCCGCACGATCGAGGAAGCGATCGCGTTCCACGGCGATCTCGCCGCGTCGCGTGACGGGCTTTCCTTCGAGATCGACGGGGTCGTGATCCAGATCGATTCGAAGGTCGACCGCGAGATCCTGGGGCTCCGCTCCCGTTCGCCGCGCTGGGCCATTGCGCTCAAGTTCGAGCCGCGCAAGGAAGTGACGATCGTCGAGGACATCGTCGTCCAGGTCGGGCGCACGGGCAAGCTCACGCCGGTGGCGCTGCTCCGCCCGGTCGACGTGAGCGGCGTCACGGTGAGCCGCGCCACGCTGCACAACGCCGGCGAGGTCGCCAAGAAGGATATCCGCGTCGGGGACACGGTGCGCATCGAACGCGCGGGGGACGTGATTCCCGCCGTCGTCGAGCGCATCCCGCAGAAGAACGAACGCCGGAAGCGCCCCTTCGCGATGCCCGGCGCCTGTCCCGTGTGCGGCGCGGAGGTCGTCGAGGATGGGGCGTATCATTTCTGCACGGGCGGCCTGAGCTGTCCCGCGCAGCTCAAGCGCGGGATCGCGCACTTCGCCTCGAAGGCGGCGCTCGACGTCGAGGGGCTTGGGGCAAAGACGGTCGCGGCGCTGGTAGACCGCGGCCTCGTCTCGAGCGTCGCCGATATTTACCGGCTCGACGCCGCGGCGCTCCTCGCGCTCGAGGGCTTCGCGGACAAATCGGCCGCGAACCTGCTGGAGGCGATCGAGTCTTCGAAGAAGGTCGCGCTCGACAGATTCCTCTACGCTCTCGGCATCCGCAACGTCGGCGAGCACGTCGCGGCGGTTCTCGCCGCTCGCTACGAGACGCTCGACGCGGTCATGGAAGCGAGCGAGAAGGACCTCATGACGATCCATGAGATAGGCCCCGAGGTGGCGAAAAGCGTGTCGAGCTTCTTCGCCGAGAAGAAGAATAGGGCGCTCGTCTCCGGCCTCCGGCAGCTCGGGCTCGACGTCGCGCCCGCGGCCCGCGCGGACGGCCCCCGGCCGCTGGCGGGGCGGACCTTCGTATTCACGGGAACGCTCGAGGAATTCTCGCGGGAGGAGGCGGAGCGCCTCGTTCAATCGCTCGGCGGCCGCGCGATCTCGACCGTGAGCGCAAAGACCAGCTACGTCGTGGCGGGCGCCGAGGCGGGCTCGAAGCTTGCGAAGGCGGAGAAGCTCGGCGTGAAGGTGATCTCGGAAAAGGAATTCAAGAAGCTCGCGGGCGCCTGATCGCCGATGCGCGATCCGCGGGCGCCCGCGAACATGCGGAAATCCAGGACGCTTACACGACGCCCTGGTCGATCATCGAGTCGGCGACCTTGATGAAGCCGGCGATGTTGGCGCCGTTCACGTAGTTGACGAACTTGCCTTCCTTGCCGTGCTCGACGCACTGCTCATGAATGGCTACCATGATGCCGTGCAATCTCTGGTCGACCTCTTCGCGGCCCCAGCCGAGGCGCAGGCTGTTCTGCGACATCTCGAGACCGCTCACCGACACGCCGCCCGCATTCGAAGCCTTGCCGGGACCGTAGAGGATCTTGGCCCCGATGTAGACCTCGATCGCTTCAGGCGTGCTCGGCATGTTCGCGCCTTCGGAGACGCAGATGCAGCCGTTCTTCAGAAGCGTCTTCGCGTCGTTCGCGTCGACCTCGTTCTGGGTCGCGCAGGGGAGCGCCACGTCGCACTTGACGTGCCAGGGGCGCTTGCCCTCGAAGTACTGAGCCTTCGGGAACTTCTTCACGTACTCGCTCATGCGGCCGCGCTTGACGTTCTTTAGATCCATGATGTACGCGAGCTTCTCCGCGTCGATGCCGGCAGGATCGTGAATTGTGCCGTTCGAGTCGGAGAGAGTGACGACCTTTCCGCCGAGGTGGTTGCACTTCTCGACGGCATACTGAGCGACGTTGCCCGAGCCGGAGATCGCCACGGTTTTGGCCTTGATCGAGTCGCCGCGGGTCTTGAGCATCTCTTCGGCGAAGTAGACCGTGCCGTATCCGGTCGCCTCGGGCCGGATGAGGCTTCCGCCCCACTTGCGGCCCTTGCCCGTGAGAACGCCGGTGAACTCGTTGCTGAGCTTCTTGTACATTCCGAAGAGGTAGCCGATCTCGCGGCCGCCCACGCCGATGTCGCCGGCCGGGACGTCGGTATCGGCGCCGATGTGGCGGAAGAGCTCGCTCATGAACGACTGGCAGAACGCCATGACCTCGTTATCGCTCTTTCCCTTCGGATCGAAATCGCTTCCGCCCTTGCCGCCGCCCATGGGGAGCGTCGTGAGAGCGTTCTTGAACACCTGCTCGAAGGCGAGGAACTTGAGAATGCTCAGGTTCACGGACGGATGGAAGCGCAGCCCGCCCTTGTAGGGGCCGATGGCGCTGTTCATCTGGATGCGGAAACCACGGTTGACCTGGATATCGCCCTTGTCGTCCACCCAGGGCACACGGAACATGAACATGCGCTCGGGCTCGACGATCCTCTCGAGGATCTGGTGCTTCTGATATTTGGGATTCTTCTTGATGAAGGGCATGAGAGAGCTGACGACCTCGAACACGGCCTGATGGAACTCGGGCTGATTCGGATCGCGCGCTTTCACCTTTTCCATAAAGGCGCTGACGGGATCTGCTGCCATGCTGGCCTCCTTTTCAGGGAACCCCTGAAGAAAAAAAACGCCCTTTCGGGCACTCCTGAAAGCCGATGAATACTGCGAAACGTGGTCGGTTTTTAGGCTAAAGAGAATATAGTTTCAGAGCCCCGAGTGTCAAGCCGATTTTGTGGATCCCGGATTTCCTGCCCTAAAATTCATTTGAACCCGGCGGGTTTTGGGCTATATTATTGACTAATATTTCGGATTTTCAATCGGTATAGGGCGTTTGGAACTCTTAAATCCAGAGGTGGTTCGATGATCATCGGCGTTCCGAAAGAGATCAAGAAAGCTGAATACCGGGTCAGCCTTCTCCCGGTGGGAGCAGAGACCTTGAGAAAGCACGGGCACAAGGTTCTCGTCGAAAAAGGCGCGGGCGTCGGAAGCGGTTTCTCCGACTCCGACTATCGCGCGGCGGGCGCGACGATCATCCCCTCGGTCAAGGAGATCTTCCGCAAGTCCGATATGATCATCAAGGTCAAGGAGCCCCAGCCGGTCGAGATCAAGATGATCCGCAAGGACCAGATCGTATTCACCTACTTCCATTTTGCATCGAGCAAGCCCCTCACGAACGGCATGCTCAGGTCCGGCGCCGTCTGCATCGCGTACGAGACGATGGACAAGAACGGCTCGCTCCCGCTCCTCGTCCCGATGAGCGAAGTCGCCGGGCGCATGGCGATCCAGGAGGGCGCCAAGTATCTCGAGCGTCCGATGGGCGGCATGGGCGTTCTCCTCGGCGGCGTGCCGGGCGTCGAGCCCGCGCAGGTGGTCATCCTCGGCGGCGGGGTCGTGGGCACGCACGCGGCGAAGATGGCGGCCGGCCTCGGGGCGAAGGTCACGATCCTCGACATCAGCCTCGACAGGCTCCGCTATTTGAGCGACGTCCTTCCGGCGAACGTCACCGTCCTCATGTCGAACACGGCGAACATCCGCAAGATGATCGCCCAGGCCGATCTCCTCGTCGGCGCGGTCCTCATCCCCGGCGCCAAGGCGCCGCGCCTCGTCACGAGGCCGATGCTCAAGCTCATGAAGAAGGGCTCCGTGATCGTCGACGTCGCGGTCGATCAGGGCGGCTGCATCGAGACGATTCACGCGACGTATCACACCGATCCGATCTACTTCGTCGACGGCGTCGTGCACTACGGCGTCGCGAACATGCCGGGCGCCGTATGCAGAACGTCGACCATGGCGCTCACGAACGCGACGCTCCCCTACGCGATCGAGATCGCGGACAAGGGGTACGCGAAGGCCGCGCGCGCGAACAGGACGATCTGGACCGGCATCAACATGCTGAAGGGCGCGGTCACCGAAGAGCGGGTCGCAAAGGTGTTCAAGCTGAAATACACGCCGCTCGAGAGCGTGCTGCCGAAGAGGTAAGTCGCGGTTGCGGCATTCGGCGATTCTGTAGACGAAAGCCCTCCGATCATGCATCGGGGGGCTTTCTCTTTTTGACATCTTTCGACGTCGTGCTATATTTCTTGTAGGGATATAACATCTATCTGAACAATTCGGCCGGAAAATGAAAGGAGCGGTCACAACGTGTCGAGACGCAGATGGCTGGCGCTCATCATATTCCTGTCAGGTTTGCTCTGTTTCTTGGGATCGATGATCGCAGATGCCCAAGAACAGAAAGTTCCTCGCGTCAGGAAGAAGGGCGCCAACTTGCACAAGTACTACGGAGTCTCTGACTCTAAACGGGCCGACGACGACTTAGAGAGATTTGCCATCGAAGACGACTCCGATCTTGACTATGTCCAGCCCACGCAATTCAATATCTACAAGGGATACGAGCCGTTCAGAATATCTACTGCCCGGCGGACTTTCATTCCTACCCAAATAGCAGACGATGCATTTCGTTCAGAGCTGACCAGATTGCAGCGGGAGGGCAAGGGAGACAACGCACTGATCTGCATACTCCAGACGAATAGACACCTCTCGCTTCGGGAGACAATATCCCTGCTCAGATCCGGGGTCACATTCTATGAGGACATATCAGACTTTGCCCGTATCGTGAAAATACGCGTCGGCACCGCGCTGGGACTACTGAATGCACCTTACCTCGGCTGGATCGGCGAATTCAAGAGCACCGATAAGTACGCTCTTCCAGATGGATTTTCCTCGGATGAAGCATGCTACGTTGAATCGTTCGACGGTGATAAGCCTGAATTCAGAGCAGACATCAAGAAATCGGGAATCGATGTAATTGATTACTTCCCGGGGGTCAAAACCTACATGGTTTCAGCGGGTCGAAGCAGATACTCTGAAATAGCCGGTCTCTGGTGGGTAAGAACAATCAGCACGCTTTCGAATCCAGGCATTCTCTAGGGGGCGCATATTGAGCAATCGATCGTTTCTCCGTTGCGTTCTGGTATTGATTGCCTCGATCTTCGCCATTTCCGCCTCACCGGCGTGGGCGGAGGAACAGTTTCCTTCGTGGGTTCCGCCGGAGGCGGTGCGAGCGGCTAGGGAGGTCTGGTTTAACAGCACCAATCATGAGAGCAGCGATCGGCTCTTTATTAAGCACGGCATCTCTTCTTCTTCCGACCTCGCCAGATCGGCGCTCATGCATCCGAGAAAGCTTGTCGATATCGATTATGAGAGCTATCAGCCGGGCTCGGATATCTTCGCGATGTTCAGTCCGCATAAGAATGGGTTCGGTTTCTCTGTATATATAGATGATAGATACGTCGGGACTGTAGAAGTGGCGCTGAAGAATCAGCAATGGATTATGATGGGAGTGGGGGGGCCTGGCCTTAACGCGAGGGACTTCTATGGGGGGATCTACTCTCAATATCCTCCCTCGATGGACCTGATCATCTACCAGAAGGTTGACGGGGCATTCTTTATCATAGAAGGCAATGAAGTCATAGACTCATTTTACTGGGATGTCGAGACGAGGACTTTCAAAGAAATGGACCCCGCACAGTACATAACGAACGAAAGGGCGAGGATTATCGAGTACAAGAAATCCGCCTACTACCAACACTATTTGGATGTCAAGAAGCAGATGCACGAGGACTCGCTCAAGGTCAAGGCTGCTTCCGCGAGGGCGCCGCTCGATACGGTGCCGCCGAAGAAGTAAGCGCGCACCGGCTGGTCTCGGGACGACCTATTCTCTCGGCGCTTTCCCCCGCGCCTTCATCAATCTCTTCCAGAAGGGCTTCGTGAGAAAGCTCCGCTCGTCGAGCGAGGCGAGCCGCTCGAACATCCGTCTAGTCACGGTGAAGGCGAGCGTGTCCGGCGGGAGATACTGGCGCATGGCGACGTCCGTGCCGCCGATAGCCGCCTGGGCTATCCCGAGATCCTTGAAGACGCCGATGAGCTGCATGCAGCCGGAGCCGAAGGGCGAGATCACGGGGGGCGGATCCTCGGGCGCGCTATGATATTGCGCGCCGAGCGCCATGAGGGCGAGCTGGTCCGGGTTCACGAAGAAGGTGACCGTCTTGAGATACGCGTACTGCGATTCCCGCAGGGGACCGACGAGAATGTTCTCGTGCTCGCGCCGGTAGGGCACACTCGCGTCGATCCAGCGGTTCATGAGATCGTGCGACGCTTTGAGCCCCTCGTCGTCGACGAGAAATCGAATGAACTCCTCGCGCGATCGGGCCTCGACGCCGCACCAGGCGCGCCCCGCTCCGCCGCACCCGAAGTTGTCCTTCGTTATACGGAGCGTCTCCCCTTTAAGCCAGCTCTCGTAGAACGCGATGACGCAGCCGCGCGTGCCCGCCTTCGGCTCGACGATCGGAGCGAATAGCGCGGGATCGGGTGCGTCGTAGAATCCGATAAGCGGGATTTCTATTCCCGCGGTTTTGATGAGCTCGGACGGATATGGCGGCATGATCTTCTCCCTTTCTAGGTCCGCTTCCGCGGCCCCGAGCGCTCGCGCTCCCGAATCGTCTTTAGTGAATCGGCCAATACCTTGAGAACGATCTTGTCCTTCTTTCTTCCCGCGGCTTTCTTGCTCGCGATGATCCGTTCCAGATTCAACACGAGCACCTTGATCCGCCCGAGAGGCACCCTGATCGCATTCTTCTTCTCCTCGTCGAAATCACCGAGCCCGTCCATCCTGAGAACGATATCGAAGAGCTCGATCCCCTTGCCGGCGAACATCGGCCCGGTGCTCGCGGTCGGTGGCACATACGAGCCGTGAATCTTCTGCAGGGCTCTTTCGATTCCGGGATCGGGCAGCGACCGGAACCACAAGTCGATGTCTTGCGTCACGACGGGCGCACCCTGGAGGGCGGCGGCGGAAAGCCCCACGACCATGAACTCGACCTTCTGCCGGACGAGCTCCTTGAGGAACTCCGTCTCCCGATCACCGAATATCGACGAATCTGCCACGGCGCAGCGCCCTCCTCAGACGCTCGACGGGCTTCTCGTTCAAGAGAAGCAGCGTATGCCTGACGTTGTCCCGATCGACCCCCGGATACAGCCGCGAGATGCGCTCCGATTCGGCGGCGAGCGCCTTCATCCGCTCGACGGGCGTATCCGTCTCCTCGAGAAGGGTCGACACGGAGACGTCCAGATGCTCCGCGATACGGATCAGGGATGGCGGAACGACGTATTCCTTGCGGGCCAAGGAATAGAACGCGTTTCTGCTCACTCCGGCTTCGCGAAGCAGTCCCCCGATATTCAAGCCTCGTCGTCGGCATTCGTATTCGACTTTGCGCAGGGAAATCCTCATATTGGGAGTGTACCACTATTTGGTACATCTGTCAAGCGGCAAGGGCGAGAGGCCGGCGAGGCTCGAAGCGGCGCGCTCGATCCGGCGCGGGGCCGCGGCGCACCGCGCAACACGAATGTCATTGACAATGTCATGATACATGCACTATAAACATAATGTAGTTGCTACATAATAATATGGCTCAAGGAGGGACGTCATGCGGCTGAAATTTCTCGATCGCGAGAGCGAACGGGCAAGACTCCAGCGGACCTTCTCGCGGCGCGAAGGTTCGTTGTGCTGTCTCTACGGACGCCGTCGATGCGGCAAGTCGCGTCTCATCGCGGAGGTGCTTCCGAAGCGCTCTTCCGTCTATTACGTGGGGGACGAACGCGAGCCGAGCCTCCAGCGCGCGGCGCTCGCTTCGGCCTGCGCCGCCCTCCTGCAGGGATTCGATCGGGTGACCTACCCGGACTGGGCGAGTCTCCTCGAGCGATGGTGGCGGGAAGCGCCCGGCGGAACCGTGCTGGCCCTCGATGAGTTCCCGAGCATCGCGAGCTCGAGCCGCGAGCTCCCGAGCATCCTCCAGAAGCTCATCGATCGGCACCCGTCGAAGGCAATTCATCTCGTCATCGCGGGCTCGTCGCAGCGGATGATGCAGGGGCTCGTTCTCGATGCGACCGCCCCGCTCTACGGCAGGGCCCGGGAGATCATCAACGTCGAGCCCCTCGGCGCCGGCTGGCTCGGGAGCGCATTCGGATTCACGCGTTCGATCGACGCCGTGGAGGCCTACGCGCTCTGGGGAGGCATTCCGCTCTACTGGGAGCTCGCGTCGGACTACCGTTCGAGCCGGGAGGCGATGGAGGACCTCGTTCTCGACCCAATGGGAGTCCTTCATTCGGAGCCCCGCCGGCTCCTGCTCGACGATATTCGCGAGACTGCCCAGGCCGCTTCCGTCCTTGCGCTGATCGGGCAGGGCTGCAATCGGATCTCGGAGATCGCCGCCCGCATGGAGAAGCCGGTCACTTCCCTTACACGGCCCCTGTCGCGACTTCTCGATCTCGGCCTCGTCCGCCGCGATCAGCCGTTCAAGGTTTCGCAGCAGAGCTCGAAGAAGACTCTCTACCGGATCGACGATCCGTTCCTCGCATTCTGGTTCAGATACGTCGAGCCGAACCGCTCGCGTCTCGAGGCCGGAAAGCTCCAAGCCGTCGCTCGCGAGATAGAGAAGGACCTTCCGGTCCACCGGGGCGCGATTTGGGAGACGCTCGTGAGACGGTCCGTTCCACGGCTCTCGATCGATGGACGAGAATGGGGCGCGGCGAACCGCTGGTGGGGCGGAGGGTCGGACAAGAAGCCGATCGAGATAGATGTGGTCGCCGAGTCCGTCGACGGCAAAGCTCTGCTCGTCGGCGAGGTGAAATGGACCGTCGATGCGAGAGAGCTCGATCGAGCGAGGTACGCTCTCCGCGGAAAGACGGCAAGGTTCCCGCTCGCGGGAAGATACGACCGCGTGATCGAACGAGTCTTCGCGGCGAACGCGACAGGCCGTCGCCAGGAAAATCTCATCGCCGCGGACGAGGTGCTGAGCGCGCTGAAATGACAAACGGGCGCGGCGGCTCAGCGCAACCGTAGCTGCCATTTGGACGCTCAAATACATGTAATACTCGTGCGTCTTGAAATCAAGGCGCCAACTATGAAATGGCTCTCACTCTTCGTGCTTCTGATAGGTGCGTCCTCGTTTCCCCCCCCTTTCAGCTAGGAGCAGTTTCCTTCCTGGGTTCCGCCGGAGGCGGTGCACGCGGCGGAGCTAAGCTGGCTCCGCATGACGAGGCTCGAGAGCAGCAATCAACTTTCCGTCGAGTCCGGCATTTGTCGGGAGAATCTGCCCAGATCGCAGATCAAAGATCCGAGAGAGCTCGTCGATATCGATTATGAGAGCTGTCAGCCTGACTCAGACATCTTCGCGATGTCCATTGACGAAAAGGGCACGTATCGAAATGCGTTCGGCTTCTCTATAGATAGATTGTTCGCAAAGGCAAGTTCCAACCGCCACCTATCTGGCGAGGAAGAGGGAACCCGCCCTCTTCCTTTTCCCTTGGACTCTCGCAGTACGCATATTATTGTTAGTTATCATTCATAGATTAGCGGTATACCGGGGAAAAGGGCGCCGGCTTTCCCTCCTTGCTCTTCATCGATCCGAATCCCCTTCTTGCACGCAGGTCAATCCATATCCGAGAGACCGCCTCGCTCGCACGTATCGGAGTCTTCTGCGAGCACCGCGCCAGGAGGTGATGAGGCTGAAACCAGAAAAATCGATTCAAAACGTTTTCTCAGGATCCGGATATCCTTGGAAGGAGGAGCAGCCATGAGCAGGGTAATGAAGACGGTGCCCCTTGTTGTTCTCTGCGCTTTGATCATTGCCGTGCCATCTGTGTGGGCGAATTGGGTCCAGGATGGTGTGGCCATTTGCGCGGCAACGGGGAATCAGCTCTTTCCCACAATTGTCTCCGATGACGCGGGTGGCGCCATCGTCACATGGTACGACTCCCGCAGCGGCACAAACGATATCTATGCCCAGAGGGTAAATGTCTTAGGAGCAACTCAGTGGACGACCGATGGCGTCGCCCTCTGCTCGGCAACGGGGGATCAGTATTATCCCACGATCACCTCCGATGGCACGGGTGGCGCCATTGCAACATGGTTCGACTACCGGGGCGGGAATGCGAACATCTATGCCCAGAGGGTGAATGCCTCGGGATCTGTTCAGTGGACAACGAATGGAGTCGCCCTCTGCTCGGCAACGGGGGATCAGGCTTTCCCCACGAT
>JAPLKY010000081.1 GCA_026387805.1 Candidatus Krumholzibacteriia bacterium | reverse complement strand
CGAGTTTCCGCTTTTCCGGGGTTCCCTCTTTTTCGACGCCGGTCGGGTATACGGATTCCTGTACGATACGGAGTGGCTGGGGAGCGTCGGAACGGGAGTCGAGATGAATCTCGGATACCTTCCGGTCATCCGCGTGAATTTCAGCCGCCTCACCGATTTCAAAGAAATATCCAGCGATATTCACGTCGACTTTTTCCTCGGATTCAATTTCTAGAGAAGGGGCGGGCGCGCCGCCGTCGCCATGATCCGACGGGAAGATTCCCGGCGCTTCATCGATTCGTCTCCCCGAGGCCGCGAGCGATCACCTCTACCGCGCATTCGTAACGCGCGAAGGGAGCGCTGATCTGGACGCCGCGAACGCGCGGCGCGATCTCGCGGAGAATCTCCGCGGCAATCGCGGTTCCTTCCGCGAGGGCGAGCTCGCCGCTCCGAGCGTCTTTCATGCGCCGGAGAATCGACTCGGGAACCGATACGCCGGGGAGCTCGTTATTGATGAACTCGGCATTGCGGTAGCTCGCGAGCGGCCAGATTCCGGCGATAACGGGTATCCCGAGCGGCGCGATCCGATCGAGGAATCTCAGGAGGAGTTCGACGTCGAATACGGGCTGGGTGACGGCGAAGTCGGCGCCGGCCTTCACCTTCCAATCGAGGCGCCTCATTTCCTCCTCGAAATGCACGGCGCCCGGGTTGACGCCGACGCCGACGAGGAACGAGGTCGGCTCCGCAAGGCTTCGATCGCCGATGTCCTTTCCGTGATTGAGACGCGAGACGATGTTCGTGAGCCCGATCGAGTCGACGTCGAAGACGGCCGTGGCGTCGGGATAATCCACCGTGCGGATCGGATCCCCCGTTATGATGAGAATGTTCCGGAGCCCGAGCGCATGCGCGCCGAGAAGGTCGGATTGCATGCCGAGGATATTCCGGTCCCTGCAGCAGTAGTGAAGAAGCACGTCGATACCCACGGCGTTTCTGATCAGCACGGCGAGGGCGAGAGGGCTCATCCGGGAGGATGAACGGGGGCTGTCCGGTATGTTGATCGCGTCGATTCCGGCGCCGGCGAGCATGCGCGCGGAGGCGATCGCCGCGGATGGATCGCAGCCGAGAGGCGGAACGCACTCGACGATGGATATGAAAGAGCCTGCCGCGATCTTTTCGGCGAGCTTCGACGTATCGCGCGCGGAACGGGAGGGCATTTCCGCGGGGCGCGACTCGGCCGCCGGAGCGGCCGCATGAACATTCGCGCGCGATCGCATCGTCTTGAGCGCGCCCCGAATGGCGCGTATGTGGGCGGGGGTCGTTCCGCAGCATCCGCCGACGACGCGGGCACCCGCCTGCACGAAGCGCCGCGCGTATTCCGCGAGGTATTCGGGGGAGACGAGATACATGTTTCTCCCCTCGACGTTCTGAGGCACACCGGCGTTCGGCTGCGCCGACAGGGGACGATCGGCCACGGCGGCCATCTTCTCGATTGCCTCGAGCGTGATCCTGGGCCCCACGGAGCAATTCACGCCGACGACGTCCGCGCCCCATTCACAGAGTCTCCGTGCGAAATCGGCCGGCTCGGTGCCGTAGAGACCGAGTCCGTCCCCGCGCAGGCTCATCTGGGCGACGACGGGAAGCATGCTCACCGCGCGCACGCCGATGATGGCCTGGTGAATTTCATTCACGTCGCCGAAGGTTTCGAGGACGAAGCAGTCGACGCCCCCCGCCACCAAGGCCCGTGCCTGTTCGGCGAAGGCAGCCGCGGCTTCTTCGTTCGCCGTCGGGCCCCACGGCTCGATCTTCAGGCCCAGGGGGCCGATGGCGCCGGCGACGAGGATATCCTCGCCCGCGGCGCGGCGCGCGATCCGCGCGGCCGTCTCATTGATCTCGACGAGACGGTCGTCGAGGCCGTGCAGCTTGAGCTTGAACCGATTCGCCCCGAATGTGTTCGTCTCGATGCAGTCCGCCCCCGCCGCGACGTACTCCCCATGAATGCGTTCGATCATGGCCGGAGACGAGAGATTCAGCTCGTCGAAGGAGCGATTGATGAAGACGCCGCGTTCGTAGAGCATCGTTCCCATGGCGCCGTCGAAAAGAACGACGCCGCCCGAGAGCAGATCGAGAAGATTGCGAGCCATGATCCTCCATGCGTCCACCGAGCCCGTGAAGCGGCGTTCGGCGGGACGAGCGGTGTGAGCGACAGTTCAATCTTGCGTTCAATGCGGGCCTCGCGTAGTATAATACGGGTATTATACGGAAAAGCAACATGTCGTCAGAAAAAAGAGGATGCGATGCGCTGGTCAAGAAGCTGCATTCCGACGTTCAAGGAGAATCCCGCGGAGGCCGAGATCGCGAGCCACCGCCTCATGCTTCGCGCGGGGCTCATCCGCAAGCTCACCTCGGGGGTCTACACGTTCCTGCCCTTCGGATCCAAAGTCATCAAGAAAATCGAGGCGATCGTACGGGAGGAAATGGACGCGATCGGCTGTCAGGAGGTGCTCATGCCGGTGCTCCATCCGATCGAGATCTACGAGGAGTCGGGAAGACTGGGCAGTTTCGGACCGGAGCTCTTCAAGCTCCAGGACGGCCGGCAGCGCACGTTCGCGCTCGGACCGACCCACGAGGAAGTCATCACGATGGTGGCGCGCGACGATATGAAAAGCTACCGGAGCCTGCCGCAATGCCTGTATCAGATTCTCATAAAATTCCGCGATGAAATCCGGCCGCGCTACGGCGTCGTGCGCGCCCGCGAGTTCATCATGAAGGACGCGTACAGCTTCCATCAGAACGACGAATCGCTCGACGTGACCTATCGCGCCATGGAGGGAGCGTACCGGAGGATCATCGAGCGCTGCGGACTCTCCTTCCGGATGGTAGAAGCGGAATCGGGTTACATCGGCGGCAACGAATCGCACGAGTTCGTCGTGCTCGCGCAGAGCGGCGAGTCGACGATCCTGAGCTGCGCGTGCGGATACGCGGTTAACATCGAGCGGGCGGCGGCGCGGGAGCCGGAGACACACGGCGAGGACAGGGCGGCGCCAGCGTGCGAGCGAGTGAACACGCCGTAGATGACGACGGTCGACCAGGTTGCGGACTTCCTCGGCGTGACTCCGCGCGAGGTCGTGAAGACCCTTCTCTATCGCACGCACGATCGCTCGGTCGCCGTCCTCGTTCCGGGGGACCGCGAGGTGAACGACGTGAAGCTCGTGCGGATTTTCAACGATCCGCAGATCCGTTTTCTGGAACCGGATGAGATCGTGAGTCTCACGGGAGGTCCCGTGGGATTCTCGGGACCGGTCGGCCTTCCGCCGGGGACGGCGGTGTATGCGGACACTCTCGTCGAGAGATACGGGGGCATGATCGTCGGCGCGAATGCCGCGGACACGCACCTGAGCGGGGTGAAGCTCGGCCGCGATTTTTCGGTGGAGCGATTCGACGACTTCGTATGGGCGCGCGAAGGGGATCTCTGCCCGAGATGCGGAGTCTCCATGACAAGGACCAACGGTCTCGAGGTGGGGCATATATTCAAGCTCGGGACGAAGTACTCCGAAGCGATGCACGCCGAATTCCTCGACGAGAAGGGGTTGAGCCATCCGTTCATCATGGGATGCTACGGTTTCGGGATATCGCGGATGGTCGCGGCGGCTATCGAGCAGCTGCACGATGCGGACGGCATCGTCTGGCCGCTTTCGATCGCCCCGGTGCCGCTTCTTATCCTCGCGGTCAACATGAACGACGCGGATATACGGGACGCGGCCTTTGGGCTGGAGACGGAATGCGAGAGGCGCGGGATCGAGACGCTGCTCGACGACAGGGATCTGAGCCCCGGCATCAAGTTCAAGGACGCCGATCTCATCGGGATTCCGTTCCGATTGACCGTCGGGAAGAAGCTCAAGGAGGGGACGGTGGAACTCTTCCACCGCGCGAGCCGTCACGTGGAGGAGATTCCTCTCGGAGAAGCCGTGGAAAGGATCGCGGCGCGGATCAAATCCTAGGCCTTGACCGTCTTCCGGGAAAGGCGCGATTTGAGACGCGAGGCCTTTCGGGGGTGGACGATACCTTTCTTGGCAGCCCTGTCGATCGTCGAAGAGATCGACGGATATTTCGCCTTCGAAGCCTCACCGCTTTCCAACTCGCGGTACGACTTGATCTCTTTTCGCAGGGACGTGCGGTTCGCCTTGTTGACGATACGTTTGCGCTCGTCCTGGCGCATCCGCTTCTTTGGTGATTTATGTACCGGCATTGATTCTTCACCTCCGTGAAGCGATAACATACTAGAAGGGTGCATCGATGTCAAGTGCACATGCGGGGCGTCTCAAAGAAAAGGCGGCTTCCTTTCCCGATTCTCCCGGCGTCTATTTCATGAAGAACGGGCGGGGCCGGATTCTCTACGTGGGAAAGGCGAAGAATCTCTCCGCGCGCGTCCGGAGCTACGTGCAGAGGCCCGATGCGCTCGACGCCAAAACTTCCTCCCTGATGCGGATCGCGGAGACGATCGAGTATATCGCGACCGACACTGAGGTCGAGGCGCTCGTTCTCGAATGCACGCTCATCAAGGAGCACCGGCCCCGGTACAATATCCGTCTCAAGGACGACAAACGGTATCCCTATTTGAAGCTGACGAGGCAAGAACGCTTTCCGCGGCTCTTTCTCGTACGGCGGCTGGAGAACGACGGCGCCGAGTACTTCGGTCCGTTCACCGATACGAACGCGGTTCGACGAACCCTGCGGACGATCCAGACGGTATTCCCCCTTCGCGATTGCCGCGAGGAGCGCCCGGGGAGAATCACGGGACGGGAGTGCCTCAATTATCACATCGGCCGCTGCAAGGCGCCCTGCACGGGGAAGATCGACGAAAAGGAATATCGCGAGATCGTCGAGGAGGTGCGCCTCTTTCTCAAAGGGAAGGCGCGGCGGCTCGGCGAATCGATTCGCGATCGCATGTGGCGGCTGGCCCGCGCGAAGCGGTACGAGGAAGCCGCCGCGGCTCGCGATCAGGCCGAGGCGTACGAGAAGATATCGCAGCGCCAGCGTGCGGCTACTCCGCTCGCAGCGGACGAGGATTTCGTCGCGCTTGCGCGCGAGGGGAATCTTTCATGCGGAACCGTCATGAAGATCCGCGACGGCGCGATACACGGCAGGGAGTCGTTCTTCGTGCCGGCGCCCGCGTCGGAGCCGGATGCGGGCGTTTTCGAGGCGTTCTTCGAGCTCTATTATCACGGAGCGACCGATGTGCCCCCGCGCATTCATGTCGCGGCGCCGTTTTCGGACGAGAACCTCGTTACCGAATGGCTGGGAGCGAAGCGCGGGGGTCGGGTGCGCATATCGGTGCCCCGAAAGGGGGAAAAGAGGGCCCTGCTCCGTTTGGCCCTCAAGAACGCCGAGCTGCAGCTCGCGTCGGAAACGCGCTCGAAGGCCTCGAACGTGCCGGCGCTCCGGGATCTCAAGTCGGCGCTCGCTCTCCCGT
>JAPLKY010000377.1 GCA_026387805.1 Candidatus Krumholzibacteriia bacterium | reverse complement strand
GACAACGCAACAAGCTCCCTCACCGCGCCCGCCGCACCCCCCTCGACGCCTGCGACGATCGCATCCCGCGTGTTACGCCCGGGAGGATCGGCCGCTCCGCCTCTTCCGGTCACGAGCGGCAGGGCGGCGGTGCCGTCGCGCAGCGCGCGATACAGAAGCCCCGTCCCCGGAAAGATGGCGCCCCCGAGAAATCCCTTCTTCGAGAGAACGTCCACCGTGATTGCCGTCCCCGCGTCGACGATGATCGCCTCGCGCGCTCCGGCTGCGATGACTCCCGCCGCGGCGGCGAGCCTGTCGGGACCGACTTTTGAAGGCTTTTCGACCAGGATCTCGAACGGGAATTCGATCTTTGCGCTGATCTCGAGGACGCGGCTCGCGCCCATTCGATCGAGCGCGCGTTTGATCCCCTTCGTCCAGCGTGGATCGACGCTGGAAAACACGACGCTGTGAAACATCACGCTGCCGAGGATGGCATCCAGCAGGAGCGCGCGATCCTTCTTCGACAGTCCGGCGCCCGCGGCTCTCGCTGAATCGAGGGCGAGCGCGCGGGCGATTCCGCGGAGCGAGTCTTCGGGGCTCGCACCCTCTTCCCGCCATTTCCCGACGATTCTGCCCGAATCGAACAGTGCCGCCTTGAGCGACTCGTTCCCCCGATCAAGCGCGAGAATCCATGCCACGAGAACCTCCTCGAGGTCGACGGGATCCCGCCCGCAGCGTGAGATCCCCCGAAGAGAACACTCTCTCCGTGCCGTTCATATCGAGACGGAGACGGCCTTCGTTCGTGATGCCGATCATCTTCCCCTCGAACGAATCTCCGCCGCTCTCGATGATCACCCGTTTTCCAATGAAGAGGAGCCTGCGCTCCATCTCCTCCCTGAATGGAGCGAATCCTTCCTCTTGAAACCCGTCATGCAGCCCCTCGAAAGCCTCGAGGATGCGACAGAGCACGATTCCCCGATCGAATACGCGCCCGCAGGCGATGCGCATCGAAACCGCTTCGCCCGCGATTCCGGGCGAGAAGTCTCCCGATTCTTCATTGACGTCGAGACCGAGCCCGATGACCGCCGAATCGTCCCTCGATTCGGCGAGAATCCCTCCGAGCTTTTTCCCGTTCAGAAAGATGTCGTTCGGCCACTTGATAGCGGAGCCCTTCAAGAACTCATCGAGAGCGCTCACGACCGCGAGCGCGAGAAGGGCGGTGAGCCCTTCCGTTCGCCCGGCGGGCCTGAGAAGCAGGGAAAAGACGAGACTCCTCCCTTTCACGGAGAACCACGCGCGTCCCTTCCGCCCCTTCCCGGAAGTCTGCTCCCCGGCGACGAAAAGCGTGCCGCCGTCGGCGCCTTCCGCCGCCGCGGCCATGGCGGCCGCGTTCGTCGACTCGATCGAATCGTACAGGATTATTCTCCTCGCGAGATGCCTCGTCGCGCAGAGATCGAGGAGCCGGGCCGGATGAAGCTCCCCCGCGGCGGCCGCGGCGTCTTTCCCCGTCCTCTTCTTCATTTCCGGTCGACTCCTTCGAGGTCGAGACTCATGTCGAGCGCCGGCGCGCTGCTCGTGAGCGCGCCGATCGAGAGAAAATCGACGCCCGGTATCGCATAAGCGGCGACGTTGCCGAGAGTCACTCCGCCGGAAACCTCGATCTCCGGCGCGGCGGCCCAACCCTTGATCTCGGCGACCGCCTCGCGAACGGCCTCCGGTTCGAAATTGTCGAGCATGATCCTTCTCGGAGGCGTCTCCTTCATCATGCGCACCTCTTCGAGGGAGCGAACCTCTATCTCGGCGCTCGGGAGATTCTTGCTCCCCAGCTTCGCGATGACCGCCGCGAGCCCGCCCGCCGCCGCGAGATGATTCTCCTTCACGAGAATCATCTCGGCGAGGTTCGCGCGGTGATTCCGGGCGCCTCCGTGGACGACCGCCGCTTTCTCGAGGACGCGGAGCCCCGGCGTCGTTTTCCTCGTATCGAGGATGACGACACCCGTCCCCCGCACACGCTCCTCGAACGCGGCGGCGAGGGTGGCGACTCCCGAAAGATGCCGGAGAAAATTGAGGGCGGTCCGTTCGGCGGACAAGATCGCGCGCACGTGCCCGTAGATCCGCGCGACGACGGCCCCCCGCGGCACGCGGGCGCCGTCCGGCGCCGACTCCGAATAGGCAAGCGACGGATCGAGCGCCCTGAATGTCTCCCGGGCGGGGACGTGCCCCGAAACGACACCCGGTTCCCCCGCCCGCACGACCGCGTCCCCGAGGCGCGAGGCGTCGACGAGAAGCCGCGTCGTCGCGTCCTTCCGCGCTGCATCCTCCGCGAGCGCCGTCTTCACGAGATCATCGAGCCATTTTTCGCGTTCTTCCAATCTTCTTCCTCCCGGTCATGTTCATCCTCAGTTCCTCCACCCGATCCCTGATGCTCGCTGCCTTCTCGAAATGCAGCGCTTCGGCTTCCTTCCACATCTCGGCCTCGAGGCGCTTCAGGAGCCCGGGATCGTCCCGGCCCTCGGGAACAAAGAGCTCCGCGGCGAGCGTCTCTTCCTTCTCGCGGTTTCGTTTCGCGTCGATGACCGAGGTCGAGAGCATCACCTCCTCGACCGATTTGACGATCGAGCGCGGGGTGATGCGGTGCTTCCGGTTATATTCCATCTGCTTCTCGCGGCGGCGGCTCGTTTCATCGATGGCGCGCGCCATGGATCCCGTGACCGTATCGGCGTAGTAGATGACCTTTCCCTCGACGTTCCGCGCGGCGCGACCCGCCGTCTGGATGAGAGAGGTTCTCGAGCGGAGGAAACCTTCCTTGTCCGCGTCGAGCACGGCAACGAGCGAGACCTCCGGCAGATCGAGCCCTTCCCGAAGCAGGTTTATCCCGACGAGGACGTCGAACTCGCCGAAACGCAGGTCGCGGAGAATCTCGATGCGATCGAGGGCGTGAATATCGCTGTGAAGATAGCGGACGCGCACGCCGAGGCCCGAGAGATACGACGTGAGATCCTCCGCCATCCGCTTCGTGAGCGTCGTGACGAGAACGCGCTCGCGCTTCTCCACGCGCGCGCGGATCTCGCCGAGAAGATCGTCGATCTGTCCCTTCACGGGGCGCACCTCGGTCGCGGGATCGATGAGCCCCGTCGGGCGCACGATCTGCTCGACGACCTCGCCCCCCGAGCGCTCGAGCTCGAAATCGTTCGGCGTGGCCGATACGAAGATCACGCGCTTGACGAGATTCTCGAATTCGTCGTACGTGAGCGGCCGGTTGTCGAGCGCCGAGGGAAGTCTGAAGCCGTGTTCGACGAGCGTCCTCTTCCTGCTCCGGTCCCCCTCGTACATTCCGCGAATCTGCGGAATCGTCACGTGCGATTCGTCGACGACGACGAGGAAATCGTCGCGGAAATAGTCGATGAGCGTCGCCGGACGATCGCCGGGAAGCCGCGTCGAAAAATGCCTCGAGTAGTTCTCGATGCCGGGACAGTAACCCATCTCGCGGAGCATCTCGATATCGTAGCGGGTTCTCGTCTCGAGACGCTTCGCCTCGAATTCCTTCCCCTCGGCGTGGAGCTCGGCGAGCCGGAGAGCGAGCTCCTTCTCGATCGATTCGATCGCCCCTTCGAGGCTCTCCCCCGAGGTCACGAAATGGGACGACGGGAATATCGCCGCCGCTTCGGTGCGGCGAATCGCTTCTCCGGTCAGC
>JAPLKY010000303.1 GCA_026387805.1 Candidatus Krumholzibacteriia bacterium | reverse complement strand
GAGCTCCGCGAGCTCGTCGCGGGGCTCGAGACGGACAAGTGCGTCTTCCGCAGCAACCACGCTTCGAACTACCTCGCGCTCGCGGGAACGCTCCTCGGCGACAAGGAGCGGCTTCTCGCCGAGATCGACGCCGCTCTCAAGAATCCTGACGTGTGCTTGAGGGATGAGTGGATGCGAGGGCTCTGATTCCGCGCGCGAGACCGCCATTGACGCCCGCATGGAAACGGCTTATCTTTCTTATGTAGACCCATCACGTAGGGGACACCCGTATGCTCCAGAGAATCCACGGTAACCAATTCGCTATGATCACCGCCGCGGCGATCGCCTTCGCGGCCGTCTCTTTCCTGACTTTTGCTCCCGGCTGCGACACTGAAACGCCGACGAAGCCCGGGGGGTCCATGAAACCGAACGCCGCGCTCGTGCGCAGTTCCGGATGTAAGGCAAAGGTGGCGCCCATCGGCTCGGAAGCGCCCGACGCCGAGGACTGCTTCAGGTACCGGCTCGAGGATGCGCATACACTGTCCATCCGGCACGTCAACGCCGCCTTCAACTGCTGCCCCGGCGAGATCACGGCGGATATCTCTTTCGCGAACGACACGATCACGATCGTCGAGCGCGAATCCGGGCCGGCGTGCCACTGCCTCTGCCTGTACGATCTCGAGTACCGCTTCGAGAACCTTCAGGCCGGAACGTATGCGATTGTCTTTATCGAACCATATATAAACGAGACGGACGAACCGCTGCGCGCGACGATCGATCTGTCCGCCTCGCCTTCGGACACCTTCTGCGTCGAGCGCACGACATATCCGTGGAGCTCCGGAAGCGGCACGGAGCCCTATGGAATCCTCGTATGGCGCACTGATTGCAGTTCCGGAGGGGGCACGACCCCGATAGCGAAACCCGACGTTCCCGGCGACATGTCATGCGCCGATTGGCGGTACTCCGACGCCGAGCGTGTCCTCATCCTCGACCACATCAACGCCGCCTTCAACTGCTGCCCCGGAGATATCGGGGCGGACATACGAATTCAGAACGACACGATCACGATCGTCGAGCGCGAGGAACAGTCGATATGCGACTGCAGCTGTCTCTACACGCTGTGTTTCGAGATCCGGAATCTCGAGCCGCGCTCGTACACGATCCGATTCGTCGAGCTCTACGTGCCGCCCGGAGACGAGCGGCTGGAATTCCCGGCGGACCTCGCGGCCATTCCGAGGGGAATGGTCTGCGCGTACCGGCCGCATTATCCCTGGGGATACCAGGGCACGGTGGAGGGAGACAGGGCGAAGCTCGAAGCCATGCGGAAGGATATCCTCGCGCGCATCGCCACCCCTTCGTGCGGCGGGGACGGCGAATGCCGATATATCGGGCTCGGCGCCAAGCCGTGCGGCGGCGTCTGGGAGTATCTGGTCTATTCGACCGCGACGGTCGACACGGGTTTTCTCAAGTACCTCGTCTCCAGATACAACGCGTTCAACGACGGCTTCAACCGCCGCTACTCTATCTACTCCGATTGCATGTTCGTGCTGCCTCCGCGCGTCGGTTGCGTCGAGGGGGCGTGCGCCGTGCTCGGCGTCGTGCCTCGATAGGCCTCTCTCTGCCGCCCCCTATCGCGAATGACCGTCAACTCATTCCATTTCAATCTGTTATGATGGGCCTGATGCGTTTCCTATGGACAGGCGGCGGCAAATATTGCATATCTAGCAATATGGAAACGAGTTCAATCTCGCTTCGCTGAAGAGATAATTCGATCAGGGAGGTCGCATTGGCTATCATCATCGACGGCACCGGGCTCACGCTCGAGAAGCTCGTACGGATCGCGCGACACGGCGAGAAGGTGGAGATCGCTCCCGAAGCGATCGAGCGCATGAAGACGTGCCGCGCCATGCTCGAGAAGAAGATCAAGGCGCACGAGATTATGTACGGCGTGAACACCGGCATCGGCGAATTCTCCGAGGTCGTGCTGAACGACGACCAGGTCAAGGACTTCCAGAAGTATCTCATCTACAATCATGCGGCCGGAATCGGCGACCCCGCCCCGATCGAGTACGTTCGCGGCGCGATGACCGGGCGCATCAACGTTCTTTCCAAGGGACACTCGGGGAACCGCCCCGAGATCGCGCTCACCTACGCGGAGATGCTCAACAAGGGGGTCATCCCCTTCGTCTGCCAGAAGGGCTCCGTCGGCGCCTCGGGGGATCTCGCCCCGATGTCGCAGATCGCGCTTCTGCTTCTCGGCGAGGGCCGCGCGTACTACAAGGGAGAGCTCCTCGAGGGGGCCGAGGCGATGAGACGCGCCGGCATCCCGGTTCCCGGGCTCGAGGCGCGCGACGGCCTCGCCGCGATCAACGGTTCGAACCTGCTGACCGCCATGAGCGGCCTCATGCTGTACGATACGAACCGCTGGCTCAAGCAGGCGGAGATCGCCGCGGGGATGACGCTCGAGGCGCTCATCGCAAACATGAAGCCCTACACGCCGCTCCTCCACGAGGTGCGCGGCTTCCCGGGCGCCGTCCGCTCGGCGAAATCGATCCTGAAGCTCGTCGCGGGCGGGGACGTCGTCGAGGGAAAGGCGAAGACCAAGGTCCAGGACGCCTACTCGATGCGCTCGACCCCGCAGGTGATCGGGGCCACGCACGACGCGGTCGCGTGGGCGCGCTCGCAGGTCGAGATCGAGCTCAACGGCGTCGGCGACAACCCGATCTTCTTCGCCGAGAAGAATCTCACCCTTTCCGGCGCGAACTTCCAGGGCACCCCGGTGAGCCTTCCAATGGACATGATCAGCGCGGCCGTCACGATGGTGAGCGTCATGTCCGAGCGCCGGATGAACCGGCTGAACAATCCCGCCTTGAGCGTCGGGCTCCCCGCCTTCCTCACGAAGGGCGCCGGAATGTTCTCGGGGCTGATGCTCAGCCAGTACACAGCCGACATGCAGATCGTCGAACAGCGTATCCTCTGTATGCCGGCGTCGATCCAGTCGATCCCGGCCGCCGCGGACCAGGAGGATTTCGTCTCGATGGGCATGAACACCGCGATCAAGAACTTCCAGATTCTCGACAACGCCTACGGCGTGCTCGGAATCGAGTTCATGGCGGCGGCGCAGGCGCTCGATTTCAGGGAGTTCAAGCTCGGCCGCGGCACGGCGAAGGCGAAGGAAGTCGTCCGCCGCCACGTCAAGTTCCTCGAAATCGACCGTCCCCTCTACCCGGATCACACCCGCATGAAGGAGCTCGTGAAATCGTGCGAGATCCTGGAAGAGGTGGAGAAAGAGGTCGGGGATCTCGGCTGAGCAAAGCGGGGCGAACCGCCGAACGCATTTCTTGAAACTATTTGCCCGCCATAGAGGTATTAGTAATTATACCGGCGCTCTCTAGCATCCAAACCGGCCAAGAAACACCCAACCCTTTTCCTCGAAAGGAGTTACAGATGGGTACGAGGGGATTCTTCGTCCTGGTGCTTCTCGTGATTCTCGGAGTCGGCACGCTGCAGGCGGCGCCCGAGGGTCGACTCATGCGCTACCCCGACATCAGCGGGGACAAGATCGTATTCGTGTATGGAGGGGACCTGTGGGTCGTTCCGTCCGGCGGGGGCATGGCGAGCCGCCTCACGACGCACACCGGCTACGAGTTCCTGCCGAAGTTCTCCCCCGACGGAAGGCAGATCGCCTTCACGGGATCCTATGACGGCAACTCCGACGCGTTCGTGATGCCCGCGGACGGCGGGGCGCCGACCCGCCTCACCTTCGATCCGGCCGGCGACTACGTCGTCGAATGGTACCCGACGGGCGAGAAGGTGCTCTTTCGCTCGAATATGCTGAGCAAAACGAATCCGGGGCCGCGGTACAGCCGTCTCTTCCTCATCGACGCGAAGGGCGGATTCCCCGACGTGCTTCCGCTCTTCGAGGGCGGGCTCACCTCGTTCTCTCCCGACGGAAAGAAGATCGCGTACAACCGGATGGAGACCGAGAGCAGAACGTGGAAGCGCTACCAGGGCGGCATGCAGCAGGACGTCTGGCTCTACGACCTCGAGAAGAACACGTCCGAGCGGCTCACCGATTTCGCCGGTTTCGACGGCTTCCCGATGTGGTACAAGAACAGCGTCTACTTCATATCGGACCGCGACCACACGATGAATATCTTCTGCATCGATCTCGCGACGAAGAAGGTCCGCAAGGTCACCAATCACGACGAGTTCGACGTGAAATGGCCGAGCATCGGCGGAGACGCCATCGTCTATGAGAACGGCGGATTCCTCTACGTTCTCGATCTCAAGACCGAGAAGACGAAGAAGATCGACGTGGAGATTCCGAGCGATCTCATCCTTGCCCGGCCGTCGCTCAAGAAGGTCGGCGCCTCGATCGGCGACTTCGCGATATCGCGCACCGGCAAGCGCGCGGTCGTCGAAGCGCGCGGCGATATTTTCACCATCCCCGCGGAGAAGGGGGAATGGCGCAACATCACGAAAACGCAGGGCATCAGGGAGCGCGCCCCCGTGTGGTCGCCCGACGGAAAGTGGATCGCGTACCTTTCCGACCGGAGCGGCGAGTACGAGATCTGCCTGCGCGATCCCGAGGGCAAGAACGAAGAGGTCCAGGTAACGAAGGGCTACAAGGGATGGCCGTGGCGGCTCCTGTGGTCTCCCGACAGCAAGAAGATCGCATTCGCCGACCAGACCTGGACGCTCTACTACATCGATACCGAGAAAAAGGACCTGAAGAAGATCGACAAGAGCGAGATCAACGACATCTACGATTTCTCCTGGTCACCCGACAGCAAGTGGATCGCCTTCGCGAAGGCCGGGGACAACAACTTCGGCTCGCTTTACCTCTACTCGATCGAAGGCGGCAAGATCGACCGCCTCACGAGCGGCTTCAGCGACGACTACAACCCCGTCTTCGATCCCGACGGGAAATACCTCTACTTCAACTCGAACCGGAGCTGGTACCCGCAGTTCAGCCGCTTCGAGGATAATTTCACCTACGTTCTCGCCTCGGACGTCTGCATCGCAACGCTCCAGGCCGACACGCCTTCCCCGCTCGCTCCCGAGAGCGACGAGGAAGAAGTCGTGAAGGAAAAAGACAAGAAGGACGAGAGCGACGCAAAGAAAGACGACGCAAAGAAGGAAGACGCGGACAAGAAGGACGGGGACGCCGACAAGCCGAAGGACGTCAAGATCGACATCGAGGGGTTCGAGAGCCGCATCGTCGCGCTCCCGATCGAACCGGGGAACTACTTCGGCCTCAACGCGGCCTCGGGCAGTATCTACTACGTCCGGATACCCGAGCTTCCGGTTCTCGGGGATGACGACGCGGCCGCTACCTCCCAGGCGACGCTCATGACATTCGATTTGAAGAAGCGCGAGGCGAGCGAGGTCATGAGCGGCATCGACGGCTACGACCTCTCCGCCGACGGCAAGAAGATCCTCTACAAGGCGCAG
>JAPLKY010000151.1 GCA_026387805.1 Candidatus Krumholzibacteriia bacterium | reverse complement strand
CAAGCGCTTCCCGCACGTCTACGAGAATTGTCTCGCGTTCGGCATCGACCTGTCGCGTCAGCCGATCCCCGTCGTCCCCGCCGCGCACTATATGTGCGGGGGGGTTATGGTCGATCTGGACGGGAGGACCGATCTCGCGGGGCTCATGGCGATCGGGGAGGTTGCGTGCACGGGCGTCCATGGGGCGAACCGCCTCGCGAGCAATTCGCTCCTCGAGGCCCTCGTGTTCGGGGAGCGTTGCGCCGCGCGGCTCGAAGCGGAGCCGCGGAGAGCCCGAATACCCGCCGACGTCGATCTCGTTCTTCCCGAGGTACGGGACCCGCGCGCGCTCGAAACGGTCATTCTCGATCACGATTGGGATCTTGCGCGAAGGATCATGTGGGATTACGTCGGGATCGTGCGCTCCGTCGAGCGTCTCGCTCTCGCGCGTGGACGTATTGAGCAGATTCTCGATACGGCGGAACGTCTCTATACGGAATATGGCGTTTCGGGAGACATGGTGGAGCTGCGGAATATCGCGCTCGTCTCGAGCCTCGTCGTCGAATCGGCCATGATTCGGAGGGAATCGCGAGGCCTCCATTACGTTATCGATTATCCCGAGAGCGATCCCGCCTGGCACAAGGATACCTTCATCAAAAAAGAGATGGAGTCGCGGCCGGAAATGCCTTAACATCGGCAACAGACGCCGATCCGGAGACGCCTATGGAAAACCACCTGGAGCTGCACAAAGAGGTCAGGGGAAAGATCGAGACGATTCGGTCGCGCGACGGCCGCTATCACGCCGACGCCTACCTCTTCGTCATCGATACCGTGGAGGCGGTGCTGCTCGAAATCGCCCGGATGCGCCATATCTCCGGCTCGGAGCTCTGCGGCGGTCTGCGCGCGCTGGCGACGACGCGATTCGGTCCGATGGCGAAAGAGGTTCTCAACTTCTGGGGCGTTCGCTCCACCGAGGATTTCGGAAACATCGTTTTCAATCTCGTCGACGCGGGGCTCCTGCTCAAGACGGAGCATGACCGTATCGAGGATTTCATCGACGTGTACGATTTCGGCGAGGTCTTTGAACGTAACTATTTCGAGGCGTAGCATCCGCGGTCACATGCCGTGCAGGATCAATCCCTCAAAGCGATCTACGTTTTCTCTCTCGGCTTCTGTGCGATCATCGCGCAATCGATCTTCATCCGGGAGCTGATGCCGCTCTTTACGGGGACCGAGTTCGTCGTCGGCGCGCTCCTCGCGTTCTGGCTCTTCTGGGTGGGCGCCGGGGCCCTCCTCGGGGGACGCGGCGGAGACGGGAAGCGGATCTCGACCTTTCGGCTGTTCGCGGGGATCGCCGTTTGTTGCGCGCTCATTCTGCCGGGCACGGTCGTCGCGATCAGGATCGGAAGAGGGATGCTCGCGCAGCCGCCCGGGGCGCTCCCGCCGGCCGGGGGCGCGCTGGCGTTCTCCTTTCTCGTCACCGCCCCGTTCGGATTCGCGTATGGGGTGATATACAACGTCGCGAGCGTTCTCTGGAAGGAGCGGCAGGGCGGCATGCGCGGCGGCATAGCGCGCGTGTATCTATGGGAAGCGGCCGGATCCGTCTTCGGCGCGGTCCTCTTCTCATTCGTCCTGGTGGAGATCGTCTCGGAGTTCCAGGCGGCTCTGATCGCCGCGGGGCTCCTCGCCATGATGACGTCGCTCTCTCTCGCGAAGAGCCCTTCGGGCCGCCTGAGAGCAGCGGCGACGCTCGTATGCATCTTCATCGTCGCGGCCGCTTCGTCGTCGATCGATCGGAGGAGCGTCCAAGCGATATACCCGGGCTACCGGATCGAGGAGTATCTTTCGTCCCGATACGGCGAAATCGTCGTGACGGAGCGGGAGGGAATGAGATCCGTTTTCTCGGGGGGAGGGAGACTTTTTTCGTATCCGGAGCCCGAGAGATGCGAAGAGATGATCCACATTCCGCTGCTCCTGTGCGCGGAGCCTCGATCCGTTCTCCTCATCGGAAGCTCTCTCGGTGGGGGATTGATCGAGGCGCTCAAGCATCCATCGGTGGAGAACATCGATTGCGTCGAGCTCGACGGGAGCCTCTTCCGGACGGGAGAAGGGGACGGGCGGTGGGGAAGCGCCGGACCGCCGGAATCCGGCGCGAGGAGCGCATGGAGGGAAGCCGGCGAGGGCCGCGTGCGGTTCATCGTCGCGGACGGGAGATTCCTCGTCGCGCGCGCGGGCGAGCGTTACGACTGCGTGATCCTGAGCTCTCCTCCCGCGGTGAATCTGCAATGGAACAGATTCTACACGCGCGAGTTCTTCGAAGCGGTTCGGAGGACGCTTCGTCCGGGCGGCGTGTTCGCTTTCACGCATCCCTCCTCGGAAAATACGCTCACCGGCGAGCAAGCGATGGTTCTGAGGATTCTCGAGCGCACGCTCGAGAGCGTCTTCGGGCATGTTCGAGTCCTGCCGGGCTCGACCGCGCACTTCATCGCGAGCGACTCGGAGATCGATCCGGCGGCGATACTTCCCCGTCTCCGGGCCCGGGGCATCGACGCCCCCTTCGTGGGAGAGGACTATCTTCCGTTCAGATTGACGGATGAACGTCTCGCCGGACTGCGATCGGGCCTCGATCGGGCGGGAAATCCGCCCGTCAATACCGACGGCAAGCCGGCGCTTCCGCTCCACGAGCTGGTTCTCGAGGGGAAGAGATCGGGATCGCGATTCATGTCCGCATTCAGGGCGATGCTCCGCATTCCGCCGCTCATGGTCGGGGCGGCGTTCGCGTCTGTGCTCCTCGCGCTTTTCGGCCTCGCGCGGTTCGGTCCCTGCGCGCGGCGGAGCGCGCGCGCGGCGCTCTCCGTCTGGAGCGTCGGGCTCGGGAGTTTCCTGCTCCAGGTTCTCGTTCTCCTTTCGTACCAATCGTTCTCGGGCATTCTCTATGGAGGCATCGTGCTTCTCACGGCGTTGTTCATGGCGGGGGCGGCCGCCGGCGCGTTCGCGGCGATACGTCACGAGCGCTGGGGCAGGGGCGCGCTCAGAACGATCCATCTCGGATTCATCCTGCTCGCGGCGGCTCCGGTGCTCTGGGCGGCGCTGCTGAGAAGCTCCGGCATCTCATCCCTCTCCGGCTCGCTGCCCTTTTTTGCGATTGCGGGATGCGCGGGATTGTTGACCGGCTCGTACTACGGAATCGCCGTCCGGACCGCGTTTCCCGAAGGGGGAGGGTATGCCCCGGCGGGCTTTTACGCGTGGGACGTGTTCGGAGCATGCGCCGGGGGATTGCTCGGGGGGATGCTCCTGTTTCCGACGATCGGGCTGGCGGGCACGGCGCTCTGCATCGCGCTCCTGCACGGCCTTGCGCTCGCGCTGATCGCGGGGCGGTGGTGAGGCGGGTTCCCTATTTGCGCAGACCGAGCTCCCGTTCGGAAAAGACGTCCGCCGTGAACGACTCTATCCTCGTTCCCTTTTCCTTCCAAGCGCCCTCGGGAAGACCCGCCTTGGCGCACGTCTGGGCGAGAAAGGTCTCGCGGTCCCATCCCCATTCGGTCGGCACCTGGGGCAGGAGAACGCCCCGGTTCGAGCCTCGCGACACGATGAGCCCGTGCGTGCCGACGACGACCGTCGAAGGGTCGCGGACCTCGGACAGAGGGCTCAGGACCGAGATCTCGATCTCGAGGTCCGGAATCTCCTCCGTCCGCACCGGATTGAACCGCAAATCGCTGAACGCGGCGGCTTTCGCCATTTCCTCGATCGTCGCGGCGAGAGGTTTGATCGCTTCGATATATCCGATGCAGCCGCGAAGCTGCCCGGCCTTCTTGAGCGTCACGAAGGCCCCCCGCGGCTCCCTCATGATGGGCGAGGGAGAAGGCGCGATCGCGAGCTTCGTGCCGCGGCATTCGGCCTCGATCGCGCTTCGCGCGAGCTTGAGAAGGAATACCTTGTCGTCCCTCGTGAGCTCCGGGTTCGATCGGGGCTTCGATGTCTTCGATCCAGCCGCCGTATCCCGCGCGGGCGCGGGAGGAGCGGCGAGCGCCGCGCGGGAGTTCGAGGAGGTCTTCGATCCCTGCTTCTCCTTCACCATGGCGGCGGAGAGGTAGCCGACGACGCTGCTCCGATCCCCCGTCACGTCGCCTGAATTCGCGTACATGAGAACCGTGCACTTGGTCGCGCCGAGAGACCGGGCGGCCATCATCGCGGAAACGACCGGACCGCCGCCGCACGCCTCGACCGATTTCGAAGCGAGGGCTTTCAGGAGCGCCTCGGGATCGAAGAGAGCGAGCCGCTTCTGGAAATCGCCGTCGAGTCCTCTCGCCTCTTCGTCTTCGTGGAAGTGGGAGAGATCCGTGCTCGCGACGATGAGGACGTTTCTTCCCCGGAGCGCCTCGCCGAGGGCCTTGCCCAAAGCCTCCGCCACCGGAGCGCTTTGATCTCCCATGACGATCGGCACGAGCTTGAAATCGCCGAGGGCGACCTGAAGGAACGGGAGCTGGACCTCGAGCGCGTGCTCGCTGCGTCCGAACGCGCGCGCTTCATGTCCCTTCGCGTCGAATCGCACGAGAT
>JAPLKY010000453.1 GCA_026387805.1 Candidatus Krumholzibacteriia bacterium | reverse complement strand
ATGAAGGAGGCTTCGCATGATAGCGTTCGATGACGCACGGGAGATGCAGCGCAGGGCTTCGATGTATTACGGCGACGGGCTTCTCGACATCGGGATCGGGATCGGTCTTCTCTTCATCGGATTCGCCATGATCTTCGGATTCGGAGCGCTCGCCGGAATCTATCCCGCCCTCATCTTGCCCGTAGCGAAATCTGCGAAGCGGAGCATCACGGCCCCGCGGATGCATCATCTCGATTTCATGCCGGAACCGGACGCGGAATCGAGAATGCGCCGCAGCCGGGCGGTTGTCGCGGTCACACTGGCCGTTCTTCTCGCTATCGGCGTGCTCGCGCTCCTCATGTCGCGGATGATGCCGGCGCGGATAGCGGTGGGCCTGCGCGCTAACGCGCTCGTCATCATCGGTTCGCTGCTCGCGGCGCTCTTCATCGCCATCGCGTGGGGATCGTCGACGAAGCGCCTGCGCGGTTACGCCGGGATCGCGGTACTCGTTCTCGTCTGCGGATACTGGTTCGGCCTGAGCACGGCCTGGTATCTGATGATTATCGGCTCCATCGTCGGGGCGAACGGCGCGGTCGTTCTCTCGCGGTTCATCCGCGACTATCCGAGGTTCTACGGCGGGAACGGCAAGGCGTATCAGCGCAGTTTCTGATCCGCACCGGGGCCGGGCGCGCCGCCTCGCAGAATGCCTTCGAGGGCCCGTTCGGCGGCCTCGTTTCCCCCATTGAGCTCCAGCGCCTTGCGGTACTCTCCTTCCGCGCGCGTCGTGTCGCCCCGCGCGACGTAGGCGTTTCCCGCGCGCACATGATAGCTCGAAATCCCCCCCGGCGTGTCCCTCGCCACCGTCCTGTTCGAGAAGAAGGCGAGTGCTCCGAGCGCGGCGAGAGAGAGCGCGAGCTCCGCGACGCGGCGGCCGCGGGCGAGGGCGACAAGCTCCACGACGGCCGCGCCGGCGAAGGGGATGAGGAATACGACGACGCTCAGCCGGTACCGGGCGAGCACGTAGAAAACGAGGGCGGTGAAAAAGTACGCGAAGATTCCGCCATAGAGAAGCAATAACCTTCTCCGCCGGCCGCTCGTGAGGAAGACGCCGAGGAGCCCGAGCGGGGCGACGACGCCGAAGGTGAGAAGCGGGAGCGAGAGGATTCCCCTGAACCGCCGGTGGAAAGAGAAATTCTCGACGTTCGCGCGCTCGTAGGCGTTCCAGAAGAATTGAAACTTGCGCCAGACGAGCGCGGCCCACGCGCCGGGATTCCCGCGGATGTAATCGAGCCCGGCCCCGAGCCAGAAATTCGAGACCTCCGTTTGCGAGAGGATCCGTCCCGTTTCTTTCGATGCGACTCTCTCCATGTTGACCGATTGCTCCTCGGGAGTCCCGCCGAGCGATACTCCCCGATACACCGGCACCTGGTAGAAGCCGTTCGCCTCGGGATTGTTGCCGTGGTAGAAATTGATTCCGGCGCCCGCCGTGAGGGGGATGAATTCGCCCGTGCGGAGCGCGTTTCTGACGGTGAGAGGGGATAGGGCCGCGGCGACGCCGAGCGTAAGGGCGAGCGAGCCCTTGAGAAATCGTCCCGCCCGGCGCGGCGCCGGCGCCTCGCCCGCGGAAGCCGCGCCCGCCGCGCGAGGCGCGGGCGGAGCCCCCGCGAAATGGAGATGCAGCAGCGCGAAGGGGAACAGGAGTAGGGTGGGTGGATTCGCGGCCGCGGCCGCCCCGAGGACGATGCCGGCCGCGAGCAACCTCGGCGTGCCCGGCCGTCGCTCGGTGAACATGACCGAAATGAAAAGGGCGTTGAGAAACACGACGATCGTCGCGGGCAGGAGGATCCCTTCATAGAAGACGAGCGGCGCATAGAAGGCGGCGATGAGCCCCGCGAGGAGCGCGGAGACATCCGACCTGAAGAATCGCCGCGTGGCGAGCATGATGAGACCGCACGAGGCCGTTCCGAGGAGCGCCTGCGCGATTCTCGCCGCCGCGAGCTCCGGACCGAACGCGCGATAGATGAGCGAGAGAAACCACGGATAGACGGGAGACTGCATGAGCGTCGTCGGGCCGGTGTCGCCGCCGAAGGCGAGCGCGCGCGCCCAACGATCGTACGTCGCTGCGTCGAGCTGGAGGTCCGCAGAGAGCGGATTGAAGCGCTGCGTGAAATAGACGTGGAGCAGACGGATCGCCAGCGCGATCGCGACGACCGTCCATGCGGCGGCGGGAAACGTGATGCGGCTTCTTGCGGTAGCGCTCGAGCTCATTTCCGGCAAGTCTAGGTTCTGCCCGGCGGCAAGTCAATCCGAATGGATTGACCTTTTTGTCGAGTCGGAGTAAGGTTCTCTTCGAAACGGAGGTGCCTTCATGAAATCAATGTGTATGGTGTTTGTCTGCCTATTTCTCCTCTGTTCGGTGCTTTCGATTCCCGCGGCGGTCCTCGCCGGCGGTCCCGGATCGATGATGGACGATACCAGGGAAGGGGATGCCATGGCGAGCGCGGTGGATACGATCCGGCTTCCGGCCGTTCCCGCAAAGGGCGTCGTCTCGATCGAGGAAGCGATTTGGCTCAGGCGCTCGGTGCGGGGATTCTCCGAGGAAATTCCCTCCACCGACGCCGTTTCGCGGCTCCTCTGGGCGGCGCAGGGGATCACCGACGCGAAGAACGGGCTGCGGAGCGCGCCGTCCGCGGGCGCCACGTATCCGCTCGAGATCTTTCTCGCGACGGGCGAATACGTCGCGCGCTACGTTCCCGAGAAACACTGTCTCGTCGTCACGATGAGGGAGGACATGCGCAAGGCGCTCGTCGCGGCCGCCCTCGACCAGGACTGGTTCGCAAAGGCGCCCCTCGTCTTCATATTCGCGGCGGTCGTCAAGAGAACTGCGGAGCGCTACGACGAACGGGCGAATCTCTACGTTCCCATCGAGGTGGGCTGCGCCTCGGAGAATCTCATGCTCGAGGCCGCCGCGCTCGGTCTCGGGAGCGTCGCGGTCGGCGCATTCTCCGAAAAGGAAGTTCGGAAGACGCTCCAGCTTCCCAAGGGATGGGATCCGTACCTCATCGTGCCGGTGGGGGTTCCTTCGAAATAGGCGCCGGCGCCGCGTCCCGGCCGCATGCCGCCTCGTGCCGGTCCGCCGGGCTGAAGCGCTTGAAGAGATAGTACGCGATCGCCGCGATCGCCGCTCCGATGAGCATACCCGTCAGAACGTCCGACGGCCAGTGCACGCCGGTGTAGATCCGCGAAAACGAAACGAGAAGCGCGACGGCGAGAAGCGGCGCGAGCCAGCGCCGGTACACGAGGCCGAGAAACAGCATCGAGGCGGTGATGTTCGTCGCATGGCTCGAGGGAAACGAGAACGAGTTCTTGTAGCTCCGCGCGACCTCGGCCGGCGTCGTGATCCATCCTTCGGCTCCGAGCCACAGGTGCACGTTTCCGATGACCTCGCACGGACGCATGCGTTCGAAGATCGGCTTCATGACGCTCGCCGAGAGCTGGTCGGATGCGGCGATGATCGGGATGAGCATGAGGGCGGCCCAGCGCCCCCTCGTTCTTCCGAAGATGACGAGCGCGCACCAGATGAGGATGACCGCGATACGCCATCTATCGAAATCGGTCGCGAAGGGCATCACCTTGTCGAAAACGGGATTGACGGCGTCGCCGTTGAGCAATCTGAACGCCCTGACGTCGAGCGACGTCGAATCGGGAGCCGACGGCGCGGCGGTCGCGTCGCCGGGGGAAAGCGCCGCGGCTGGCGCGACGAGCGCCGCGACGAGCGCCGCGCACACGAGCGCGGCCCTGAGCGGCGCGCTCTGAAAGAGGAGATTCGATTTCATGGGCAACTATTCTACCAGAGATTCGACTCCCTGAACAAGCCTTCCCGAAATCCAGAATCCTCCGATGATGCTCACGAGGGACGCGCCTCTCTCCTTGAACGGGAATTCGACGAGGCGCGGCGGTCGATCGGGCGAGAGAAAGATCTTGTCGAGAAAGTCGCCATTGCTCTGGATGGACTCGGGGAGCGTGGCGAAAAAGATGAAATCGATGAGCGCGACCGCCTCTTCCGCCCGCAGGGCGCACAGAATCGGATGTCCGGCGCCGTCGGAGCGCTCGAGGCCGAACGAGGGCTGGATCCTCGTGAGAAGGCGTCCCACCTTGAGGTACGCGTACGTGTTGAGCGACTTGAACGCGGGAACGTAGACCTTGAAGACGCCGAGGCTCTCGATCCGCGCGGCGAGATGGGCGATCTCGCTCGTGGCGGGGATCTTCTTCACGCCTTCTCCCTCGTAGCCGGTTCCGATAACGGCCTGCGCGGCGCTCTGGAGTTCCTTCAAGGCCTCTTCGATCTGGATCTTCAGACCGGCCCCGTCCACCTCGACGACCCAGAAGGGAAGATAGACGCATTCCCCGTCGGCCGGGCACGCGCTTCCGTCGGCCGGCATCGCGCGAAAGACGGTGACCGGCTCGATCGAATCCCTCGAAAGGACCCAGTAACGGGAGCACTCGGGGCATTGAAACGTGACGAGCTGTCCCATGACGGGAAGCTCCCGTCCGCAGTGGCCGCACCGCAAGGGTTTGATGCATAGTGTTTCGGTCATGTCAGCCCTCACTTTCGAGGATGCCGTCGATTCTGAACGCCAGCCACTCATGGGGCGGCAGAAAGATCTTTGCGCGCGCCGTGTCGAGCGCGTAGAGAACGCACACGGGGATGAGAACGAGCGGAAGCCACGTCGCGGCGAGAAACGCGAGCGCCGCGGGGGCGAAGAAGAGTCTTTTCGTGCCGATCCGTCTCTTCCGCGGAACGTCGCCCCGGACGACCGTTCCGTTTCCGGCGTCGATCGTGATCGTGTAAAGGCGTCCCGCGAAACCGTACCGGAGCAGATAGACGGGATAGTAGTAGAGCGAAAGACGGCTGTCGAAGAAATGAAAACGGCTCGCGCGGACGGTCGTTCCGGCGGGGACGGCGAGTCGCTTGAGATAGCTCAGGGCGTCGCGGCGCACGAGCCGCTCGCTCCTCACGGGAAGCGCCGTCGTGTGCTCGGACCGCTTTCGATCGTCGAGCACGTCCCAATCGAGGAAACCGGTGCGCAGCGAGATGCCCTGCAGACCGAGGCAGGGGAGAACGCACGCTGGGGCGCTCCAGTCGACGCGTTTGAAAACGAGGCGCGAAAACGGCGTGTGCTCCTCCCGGATCGTCGTGCGCACCTGGCTCGCGGCGGAGTCATCCGAAGCGGTCTCGATCTTCACGAGCGCGGTTCTCTCTCCCGAGACCCACCCCATGAGCCTCCCGCGCAGCCGCCAGAACGGGACGTGGATCAGCTTCAGGTCGGCGATCGACGCATGCCTCGTTCGCAGGCGGTGGTTCGTCTTTTCGGCGATGTAGCGGATCGCGGCGAGCCGCGCCTTCGCGGGTGTGATCTTCGGCCGCAGGATGAAGCTCTGAACGCCGCGCGGAGTCGCGACGTAGAGAGCGGACCCGCAGTACCCGCACCGGATGCTCCGATCCCCCTCGTTGACGCGGATGGAGCCGCCGCACTCGGGGCAGGTCGCGCCGTACGCAACGGCGGGCTCCGGGGCGGGAGCCGCGGGCTGTCTTCCGCCGCCGGGAGTCCGTATTCCCGCGGATGCGATCACCCGTTCCGCGATCATTGGTGTTTCGCCGCCCTCTCGTAAATGGTGAAAAGCGCGTAACCGGCGGCCGACGCCGCCATGATGAGCGCGAGGCGCCCGAGCACGTTCGATGCGAATCTCCCGATCACGAGATACGCGGCGAAGAGAAGCGCCGCCGCGATGAGGATGCCGAGATTCGGCACCCGCGGCCTCTCGGGCGGAAGCTCGTCGGCGATGACCTGCCAGCTCTCGCCGACGATCGCGGCCGTGCCTTTCCATTCGCCCGCCTTGTACCGAATGCCGTATACCGGCAGATGGACGATTCGTATCGCGTCCGTATCGATCCGATCGATCGGGACGATTCTTTCGGACGGAGCGCCCGTCTCGTCGAAGAAACGGTATTCTCCCGCGGGGGGATAGGGGACCCCTCCCTGTGGTACGTGCGACGCGCAGGCCGGAGCGATCGATGTCTCCCCGTCGCCGGTTTCGATCATCGCGTACGGTATGAACGAGAAATCGATCGCCGCTCCGACGGGGCGCCTGAGGTTCTTCTCGATGAGGAACGAGCGAAGGACGCCCTCCGCGGCGCGGTCGTCCCGCGTGTGAACGAGAATCAGATGCTCCGGGCCCGGCGCCTTGTCGATCGCGAGGGCGGAGCCGCAGTACGAGCAGGCGAGCATCTCCTGGCCGGGATCAATCGCATTTTCGCCGCCGCAGAGGCTGCACCGAACGAGCATGGGTGTCCTTTCGCGCGCGCCGTTCGGCCGTCGCCGGCCGCTGCCGGCGCGGGCCGGGCGCTACCGGCCTTCGACCTTCGTCCCGCAGTTCGCGCAGAATTTCGCGCCGCTCTCGAGATCGGCCCGGCAATTCGTGCATTTCGCCGCGCGCGCGACCGGAGCGCCGCATGCGGCGCAGAAATGCGCTTCCGCCGGAACCGCGGCGCGGCATTTCGCGCACTCGATCGGTTCCTGCACGGCGGTTCCCTGGGCCTTTGCGCTCTGCGCGATCATCCCGGGGATCATGAATCCGAGCCCCGCGCCGACCCCGATGCCCATGCCGCTCGCCGCCGCCGAACCGGCGCCGTCGCTTCCTCCCGCCGCCGCCGCGTCTCCCATCGCTTTCGCCGCTTTGAACTTGAAGAAGCTGTCGAGATTGCCGACCGCCTCGATGCCGCTTCGCTCGTCGATCATCTTT
>JAPLKY010000260.1 GCA_026387805.1 Candidatus Krumholzibacteriia bacterium | reverse complement strand
AACGGAATCCGCAAGGTTGTGACGGTTGCGGTGGGATCTTTGAACGCGGCGCTCGTTCATCCGCGCGAGCTGTTCAAGGCGGCGGTCGCGGCGAGCGCGGCGGGCATCATACTCGTTCACAACCACCCGACCGGAAATCCGGAGCCGATCGTCGAAGATACGGATCTCACGCTCCGTTTCGTGAAGTGCGGGGAGCTCATGGGGATTGAACTCGTCGACCATATCGTCATCGGCGGCGATCGATTCGTCAGCATGCGCGAGCGCGGCCTCATTGCGTGATGAAAGGCGGGAATAACCCGTGCTGGACCGTTTGGCGAACTATTTCTCGAACGATATCGCGATAGATCTCGGCACGGCCAACACGCTCGTGTACGTGAAAGGGAGCGGCATCGTTCTCAACGAGCCTTCGGTCGTCGCCGTGGACCAGAAGACGAAAAAGGTGTACGCGGTCGGGGCGGAGGCCAAGGCGATGCTCGGGAAGACGCCCGCTCACATCGTCGCGATACGCCCGCTCAAGGACGGCGTCATCGCCGATTTCGAGATCACCGAGGTGATGCTCCGCGAGTTCATCAAGAAGGCGCAGAAGAAGCGTTTCTTCATCAGGCCCCGCATCGTGATCGCCGTGCCGTCGGGAATCACCGAGGTCGAGCGCCGTGCCGTGACCGATTCGGCGCAGAATGCGGGCGCTCGCGAGGTGTATCTCATCGCGGAACCGGTCGCCTCGGCGATCGGGGTCGGACTCCCCGTCGACAAGCCCTCCGGCAACATGGTGATCGATATCGGCGGGGGCACGACCGAGATAGCCGTCATCGCCCTCAACGGCATCGTTACCGACATGTCGATCCGCGTCGCGGGGGACGAGATGGACGAGGCGATCGTTCTCCACATCAAGAAGGCGTACAACCTCCTCATCGGCGATCAGACCGCCGAGCACGTCAAGATGGTGATCGGCTCCGCGACGAAGCTCAAGAAAGAGGAGGAGATGGAGATCAAGGGGCGGGATCTCGTTTCGGGCATTCCCAAGACGCTGAAGATATCGAGCGTCGAGGTTCGCGAGGCGCTCGCGGAGCCCGTGAGCCAGATCGTGGCGGCGGTCAAGACCGCGCTCGAGCAGACGCCGCCCGAGCTCGCGGCCGACATCGTTGACCGGGGGATCGTGATGACGGGCGGAAGCTCCCTTCTGCGCGGACTCGACACCCTCCTCAAGGAGGAAACGAACCTCCCGATCAACGTCGTCGAGGATCCTCTCACGTGCGTCGTTCTCGGATGCGGCAAGGTTCTTTCGAACCTGCATCAGTACGAACGGATCATAATGAAGAGCTCCCGGTTCTAAGCATGCATGCTCTCTCGTTCCTTTTCGACAAGCATCTCGACAAGACGGTTCTTGCGATCGCCGTCGCGCTCGCGATCGCGCTCCTCTCTCTCGGCGAGCAGAGCCGCATCGAAAAGGCGCGCGCGATAACCTCCATTCTGCTCTATCCGGTGGAGCGGGTGACGGGTCGTTTCGCCTCGGTGGAAGAGCTGAAGGAGGAGAACGACGAGCTTCGCGCGATGGTCGTGACGCTGTACCAGGAACGCGAGCGGCTCCTGGGATTCGGCGAGGAGCGGAACCGTCTCCGCAAGCTGCTCGATCTCAAAGCGGATACGTTCTACCGTTTCCTTCCGTGCGAGATAGTCTCCCGTTCATCGACCTCGTTCTTTCGTTCGATCATGGTGGACCGGGGTTCGACGGATTCGGTGAGAGTCGGCATGGCGGTCGTCGGTTTCCGGGGACTCGTCGGCCGCGTCTCGCAGGTATTTCCGACGTCGTCGCAGGTCGTTCTCATCAACAACAAATCGATCTCGGTGAGCTGCATGAATCGCCGGAGCGGCGTCGTCGGGATGCTGGAATGGGACCGGGGGAGTTACTTCCGGCTCGAATACGTGGGGAAGGAAGAGGATGTCGCCGTCGGGGATACGCTCGTCACGAGCGGTCTCGGTTTGCTCTTTCCGAAGGGTTTTCCCGTGGGCACCGTGTTCCAGATCGCGGAGGATAGGGGCGGAATATCGAAACGGGTCCGCGTCGCGAGCTCGGCGAATCTGAACGCCCTCGAGGAGCTCTTCATCGTGAAGGGCGCCCGGGAGTGGAACAATACGGAGATACTCGACGAGCTCGAGAAGTTCGAGCTGAAACGCGTCAGCG
>JAPLKY010000059.1 GCA_026387805.1 Candidatus Krumholzibacteriia bacterium | reverse complement strand
GCGATCGTCATTCCCTTGTTCCTGAGCCACTCCAGATCCGAGGCGAAGCGGGGAAGCACTTGGTCCACACTGGGGCAGCAAACCCCCGAGGAACAACACATCGGAGGATCATAGACTTCGAGTTTCACCATAGATTTGATACCTTTCGGAGTGATTCACTCAACATCATGCAATGCCCGGACCACCCGGTTTCATTTCGCTACATGACGAATTATGCTATGCATCAAAGGCTGAGTCAAGCGCAAAACGAGCGGCGCAGGCAGGAATCAATGGATCGGCGATCGAAGAGAAATGGTCGAGGCTGCTGGAGAGAGGTGTTCGCGGAGCACTCACCACACACCGGTCTTGAGATACTCGTTGATCGCCCGTGCGGCCTTGCGTCCCTGTCCCATCGCGAGAATCACCGTGGCGGCGCCGAGAACGATGTCACCGCCAGCGAAGACGCCCTTCTTGCTCGTCCTGAGCGTTTCCTCGGCGGCGACGATGTTTCCCCATTTGTTCACCGCGAGGTCGGGGGTGGTCGAGGGGACGAGCGGATTCGAGGCGTTGCCGATCGCCACGATGACGACGTCCACCGGGGTCAGGAACTCGCTTCCCTTGACCGCCACCGGGCGGCGGCGGCCGGACTCGTCGGGCTCGCCGAGCTCCATCTTGATGCACTCGATTTCCTTGACCCAACCGTTCTGGTCGCCGAGGATCTTCACGGGGTTCTGGAGGAGCATCATCTGGACGCCCTCTTCCTCGGCGTGCTCCACCTCCTCGACTCGGGCGGGCATCTCCTTCTTCGAGCGGCGATAGACGAGGTATACATTCTCCGCGCCGAGACGCAGCGCCGTTCGTGCCGAATCCATCGCGACGTTCCCGCCGCCGAAGACGGCGACGTTCTTCGCGCGCGCGATCGGCGTATCGGTGTTGGGGAATGAATAGGCCTGCATGAGATTCGCGCGGGTGAGGTACTCGTTCGCCGAGTAGACGCCGTTCAGGTTCTCTCCGGGGATATGCATGAAGAGCGGAAGGCCGGCGCCCGTGGCGACGAACACGGCATCGAAACCCTCGTCGAAGAGCTCGTCGATCGTGGAAAGCTTGCCGACGACATAGTTCGTGCGGAGCGTGACTCCCATCTTCTGAAGATTCTTGACCTCGCGCATGACGATGCGCTTCGGGAGACGGAACTCGGGAATCCCGTAGATGAGCACGCCCCCCGGCTTGTGAAGCGCCTCGAATATCGTCACGTCGTGCCCCTCGCGGCGCGTATCCGCGGCGACGGTGAGCCCCGCGGGGCCCGAGCCGACAACGGCCACCCGTTTCCCCGTCGACGCCTTGATGACCGGCACCTCGGCCTCTCCCTGCTCCATCTCCCAATCGGCGGCGAAGCGCTCGAGCTTGCCGATCTGGACGGCCTTCGCCACGTCCTTGTTGCTCTTCCCCACGACGCACGTCTTCTGGCACTGCTCCTCCTGGGGACAGACGCGGCCGCACACGGCGGGGAGAATGTTTGTCTGCTTGATCGTGTTGATCGATTCGCGATTCCTTCCTTCGAGGATCGCATTGATGAAAGCGGGGATGTCGATCTCGACCGGGCACCCCTTGACGCACGGGGCGTTCTTGCACTGGAGACAGCGCTGTGCCTCCGTTTGCGCCATATCGACCGTGTAACCGAGCGGCACTTCGTTTACGTTGTGGACTCGCTCGTGGGCGTCCTGCTGCGGCATCATGACCGGCGGGATCTGAAGCTTCTCCTTTGTCGTGAGCTTTTTCGCTTCCATCGTCTCATGCGGCCCGGCGGCCGACGCCTCCTTACTTATATTGGCAGTCGTGCTTCTCGTGCATCTCTCTCGATATCTTCTCGTCCGATTCGTACGCCCTGAGGCGCTTCAGCATCTCGTCGAAATCGACCTTGTGCCCGTCGAACTCGGGTCCGTCGACGCAGACGAACTTCGTCGCGTCGCCGACCGTGACGCGGCAGGCGCCGCACATCCCCGTGCCGTCCACCATGATCGTGTTGAGGCTCACGAGCGTCGGGATGTCGTGCTTCTTCGTGAGGAGGCTCACGAACTTCATCATGATGGGCGGGCCGATCGCGACGACGAGGTTGATCTTGAGTCCCTCGTCGATCAGCTTCTGGATCGCGTCGGTGACGAGGCCCTTCATTCCGTAGGATCCGTCGTCGGTCGTGATGATGACGCGGTCGCTCGTTGTGCGCATCTTCTCTTCCATGATGACAAGGTCCTTCGTGCGGCCGCCGAGGATCGAGATCACCTGATTCCCGGCCTTCTTGAGCGCCTGGGCGATCGGGTGGGACGGCGCGATGCCGATACCGCCGCCGACGATTACGACTGTGCCGAAGAGCTCGATGTGCGTGGGCTTTCCAAGGGGCCCCGCGAGATCGCAGATCTCCTGGCCCGGCTCGAGCGACGAGAGCATCTTCGTCGTCTTCCCGACGACCTGCACGACGAGCTCGATCCAGCCCTCGTCGGCGTTCCCGTCGGCGATCGTGAGGGGGATGCGCTCGCCCGCGTCGCACGTGCGGAGAATGATGAACTGCCCCGCCTTGCGTTTCTTCGCGATCTCGGGGGCCTCCACCTTCATGCGGAAGACGAACGGTGTAATGAATTCCTTCTCGAGAATCTTGTTCATATCAACCCACGGCTTTCGATTGTGCGTTCTTAGAGCGCTGGGAACTGCGGCAGAATATCTTTTGTAAATAGCAGAGAATGGACCGCGGAATCAAGAGCTTTTTGGCGCCGCTTTGGGCGCCGCTTCTTGGCGCCGGGGGTAGGGCAGGCATCCGGCGGCCCGCTTCTCGAATGAAGCTCCGAGCCCTACCTTCTGATGGTCTGCATTCCTCGCCTTTCCCATCGCGCCATGATGCATTCAACGAGGACGCCATTGAAATTTCCCGAGCGGGATCCGCCCGTCCGCATCGAACCGGACGCCCTCGATCTCGAGTCTGATGCGCTGCTCCACATCTCCTTCGGGGATCACCCTGCCGAGGCTGAGCCGCCCCTGTGCGTTGACCACGCGATGCCATGGCACCGTCGAATGCTCGCTCAAGGCGTACAGGGCGTAACCCACCTGACGGGCGTGGTCGGGGAATCCCGCGAGATCGGCTATTTGACCGTACGTGGCGACCCGCCCCTTCGGGATTCGGCGAATGACCGCATAGATGCGCTCGTAGCGGCTGGGGGGTTTCAAGGCGCTCCATCAGGCGGACACTTCGATTTGTCCCCCGAGCAGCCGCACGATGGTTCGCCTCCGGACAGCATGCCGGAGAGCACGGCGGACGCGCAGCCGGTTCCGGCCCGTACTCGAATCGCCCCCTGCTCGCAGTTTCTCGCGCAGGCGCCGCACTCCATGCAGGCGCCGCGATCGGCGAGGCTCGCCCGCCTGTTCACGAGCTCGAATACGGCATGCGGGCAAACCGCGGCGCACATCCCGCAGCCGTTGCACAGCTTTTCGTCGAACTCGAGAGACACGACGTCCTCGATGTATCTCATAGGCCCAAACCTCCCGCAACGAAAAGACCGGTCAGCCAGAGTCCGAAGCCGACGACGGCCCCTGCAATCTGGGCCGGCACGGCGAAATGCATCTCGCGCACCACTCCGCTGAGCGACGTATAGGTCGAGGCGCCCGTGAAGTTCATCACGATGAAGCTCGCGATCGTGGGCACCATAAACACCCAGGCGGCGACGTGGAGCCGGGAATCGGTCAAGCCCCCGCCCGCTATCAAGGCTCCGATCAGGACGAGGCCCAGAACGGCGCCCTTGACCGAGAAAGCCCTGCCCGGCAGCCAGGGCAACAGCACCGGACCGAGCACCGCGCTGCACAGAAAGGCGCCAAGAACGAGACCCGCGCCGGTCAGGCCGATTGTCCGAACGCCCGCAAGGGAATATCCGCCCGAGCTCAAGCCGCCGAGCAAGAGCAGACCCGCCGCGACAAGCAGCGCGTACCTTCCTCCCGAAACCATTTCTACGGGTATCAGCACAACCCGATCGCCGAGATCGAATTTCACGCGCCGCATCTCCGGTTGCGCCTTGAGCCCCGCATCCAGAAAGGCCGGCAGGTCCGCGGCCCGTACCGGCCCGTATACCACGCGGAAACCGCAGCTCCGGCGCACGCCGTGCGCGCTCACACCGGGCGCTCCGAGCTGCGGAACTATCAAGGTTCGGTGTGAGACGATCCGGTCGAGCGCGGCACTCTGCACGCGCCGAACGATCTCGTCCGTACCGAAGGTGCCCTTGCCTGCGGCGCACCAGACATTGATGCCATCGGTATCGAGCACGAGAATCCAGGCGTCGCGACCGTGGAGCACGGCACGAAGACGGTCAAAGCTCATTTTGTAATTCGCCGAGACCAGCACGGGCGACTCGGCCGATGGATTGCCCGTCGCATAGAGGCCGGGCGTCACGCGATAGTCCATGCGACCGATACCCCAACGGGCTTTCATCGAACCGAGCCTGTCGCTGGCGCTCAGAATAGTCCGCACGCGCGGAACGTCGCCGGCGTCGGTATGCAGGGAACCGTCCACCCAGGGATCGTCGACGCGCTCCAAGGTCGGTGCGCCGTCTCCAGTACTCGTTGTCATTCGTCTCGTTTCCTTACACCGTGGCCAGCAGGTAGAATCCCACTGCGATGAGCAGCGCCCCGACGCCGACCCGCATCGCAGGCATCGCGCGCTGCGCCACGGTGCCCAGGCGATTCAGCCCGAGCCCGACACCGACCAAACCGGCAACCAGAGGCAAGCTGAATCCGAGCCCAAAGACCGCGAGCAGCGCGGCACCCATGACCGGAGTGCCTTTCAGCACCGCCGCTCCGACTGCCATGGGCAGGAGCGGGTTGCAGGCAACCGAGCATGCGGCCGTACCCCCGCCAATGGCGAGTCCGTAGACCATCGCACCGCCGGCGCTTTCTCCCAATGCACGTCTGTCGGGATTGCCGCTCGGCGCCTTGAAACGCAGGAGGCGCAGATTGGCCAATCCGAACACCACGAGCATGAGTCCGGCGGCGAATCGCCAGTATTTGCCCGCCGAGGCGCCCGCGGCCTGGCCAAGGAGACCGGTGACTATACCGAGCCCGGCGAGAGAGAGCGCTATGCCGATCGTGAAAAATATAACGATGAGCATGAGCCGGCGGCGGCCGAGTCGCTCCCCCAAGGTTCCGGCATAGCCGGCCACGGCGCCGATCACCGGCAGCGTGCAGCAGGAGCTGAGCGCTCCGAGAATACCGAGCAGGAACGCCGCTGAAAGACTTATGATGCCGAGGCGGTCCGCCGAGAGTGCCTGTTGAATCCACTCCTCCATGAGCCCTCCTTCATCGGCTCCCGCATTTGCGCAGGCACGCGGTGCTGTCCGCTCCCGCGGCCGGCTGGGCGGCGCACTTCGGCCTCCCGTTTCCCCACGAGCGAATACGCGCCGACTCCCACCGCGGCGAGAATCACGACCGCGGCGATCAGCGTCCTGAGCCATGGCCGTCGCGGCGGCGCGGCGCCGCAGGCGCAACCGGCGCCGGGCCCGTTCGCCTGATCCGATCCGCCCCCGCAGCAATCCTCCCGGCGCGCTTCGTCACTCTTTTCGTTTTCCATTATTTCCTCCCGTTGCAGATTCGAAGAATGATGCCAAGAACTTCAAGGTGCTCCCGCTGATCCGGCACTCGATCCTCTGGCCTTGCCGCTCCACCTGCATGAGGCCGGAGTTCCGAAGCTCCTTGATATGATGGGATACGGTCGAGGCGGCCAGTCCGAGATCCTCGCCCAGATCGCCCACGCAGCAGCGCATCCCCCGGACGCTCGTTTCACAACGCCCTTCGGAAAGACATCGCGCGGCGAGCTTGAGAAAGATCCGCAGCCGCTGCGGATTGGACAGCGCCTTAAAGATAGCGGCGTAACGGTCCACGTCATGTTTTCGATATTTCGACATAGTTCGAAGTATATGGGTCGATGAACACCCTGTCAAGCGGGGAATACCGAGATGCGGCCGATACGTTCGTATCTGTTTTCGATTTTCAGCGCGCCCGATCGAGCTGATTTTTGAGAATGCCGAACCGATTCTCCCTGAGGTCGATGATGATCGTGTACTCATCGTAGAAGAGGGCGTTCCCCAGAAGCCCATCCGTCTCCACGAGCCCCGTCGATGCGAAGTAGGCGACTGGATTCGATACCTGCAGCGTTCCAATCGTGAGCGTTCCTTTGACGGGAGCGCCCACAAGGGACACCTCTTTCCCCCATGAAGGCACGGTTATTCGTATTGTGCTCTTCTCGTTCCCTCGCAGGCCGGTGAGTCTCTGCCATAGTGCCTTCGTCGTCGTTATCGGGAGCATGCTCGCGCCCGTATCGAGGAAGAAGTTCTCGGAGTACATGCCGCCGATCCGCACGGGGACGAAGAGCTTGTCGTTTCGTCTCTGCAAATCGACGAAGCTCGCCCTGGAAACGAGATCCTCGAGCGCGCCGTCGAGCGAATCGACGAGGCAAAATCTCTTGTTCGGATAATCGACAACAAGCACTTTCCCG
>JAPLKY010000141.1 GCA_026387805.1 Candidatus Krumholzibacteriia bacterium | reverse complement strand
GGCGAAAACGTCCTCGATCGCGAGCGCGCACCCGCACACGTTCGAGGCGTGCTTGAGGACACCCGCGTTGCCCGCCATGAGCGCGGGCGCGGCGAAGCGGAACACCTGCCAGAAGGGGAAATTCCACGGCATGACGGCGAGAACGACGCCGAGCGGCCGGTACGTGACGTAGCTCTTGATCGCCTCGGTCGCGACCATCTCCGGCGCGAGGAAGCTCGCCGCGCGATCGGCGTAGTACGCGCACACCGAGGCGCATTTCTCGATCTCCGCGCGGCCCTGCCGGACCGGCTTTCCCATCTCGAGCGCCATGAGCCTCGCGAGCTCATCCGATCGGCTCCGGAGAATCGCCGCCGCTTTCGTCATCAGCGCGGCCCGTTCCGCGAACGAGGTTTCCCTCCAGCGCTCGAACGCGGCGCCCGATTCCCCGACCGCGCGAGCGACGGCCTCGGGTGAGAGCTCCTCATAGGTGCCGATCACCTCGAGCGTCGCCGGATTTATCGATTTCATAGTTGTCATCAGCGAACGATCGTGAACTTCGCCGTCCGCACGGCGGGGTTCGAACGGAGCTGCAGGAAATAGACGCCCGGAGCGTAGCTCGCCGCGTCGACCTCGATCGTATCGGTTTCCGGGAGGGAGAACTGGATCGTCGAAAGACGGTCGAAGGGATTCGGATAGAGGCGGGGCGCCCGCAGGAGGGAATGCCCGTCGCTCCCCGCGGCGGCCGATGCGATCTCCATATCGACGCTCGCCATCGCGGCGATTCCGTCGTCGCGGACGGCGCGCGCCGTGAGCCGGTAAGAACCCAACGGGATTTCGGTCCACGCGTACGCGTAGGGGCTCGTCGAATCCGCTCCGAGCGGCACGCCGTCGGCGAAGAACTCGACTCGCACGATTGCGCCGCTCCGCGGATCGGCCGTCGCCTCGATCACGACGCTCGCCGGGTATTCGAGGCTCGTTCCCGAAAGCGGGTTCGTGATGGCGACCGCGGGAAGCGCTCCGGCCCCGCCCGGAAAAACCGCGTCGCAATCCTGAGCCGCGTCGAGCACGGAACCGGGCACCGAGGGAAGCCCGAGGAGGTCGAGCGACAGGTTCGCCGACTCGCTGTTGCGAATCGGCGGGGGCGAAACCGCGTATGACGGTCTTCCGTTCCCCGGATTCGCGCGCGTCGAGGGATTCAGCCAATAGAGATCCGCTCCCGCGGGGATGCCCGGGCCCCACGCGTAGAGCGGTATCGTGTAATTCAACGGATCGGCCGCGTTCTCGTGATCGGTCCCGTGCCCCCCGTGGTCCGCCGTGACGACAAGATAGGTATCGTTCACGAGGCGCGCGTCGCCGTCGATCAGATCGAGGATGCGCCCGATGAGACCGTCGACCTTCCTTATGGAATCGAGATAATACGCGCTCTCCCAGCCGTAGGAATGACCGGCCCCGTCCGGGTCGGCGATATGGATAAAGGCGTAGCGATGCGGCGCCACGACCATGCGCGCGACGAAGCTGTCGAGAAGCGCCTCGGTGTTCCCCTGGTACACGTACACATCGATCTTGTCCCGGCCGTCATCGATACCCGTCGTATCGGGGGCGCCGTTCGTCGCGTTCCAGCTCCGCTCGAAGAGCGCGAACTTGCTCTTGCTCGCGTACATGCCGGTCGCGAGGCCGTGATCGTGCGCGACGTCGAAGACGCCGGCGACATAGGAGCCGTGAATGGCCCCGAGCGTACGGCCGTCGTCGCTGTTGAAACTCACGCCGTGGCCCTCGGGTCCGAGAACCGGCCGGCTCGTGAGCTCGCAGGCGTGATTCGGCAGAGTGACCGTAATGTCGAAGTCGTTGCGCGCGTTGTCGGTGAAAGCGCCCTCGATCCTGAGGCGATAGAGGTGCGGCAACGTTCGGGGCCCGATCATCGCTATCGCGTCGCCGCGAAGTCCGTCGACGCTCACGTGGATGACGTACGGAGCAGCGCCGCGTGAAGGCGAGCTCCCGGCGACGGCCATGAAGAGCCACAAGAGAAGAAAGCGACGGGCTGCAACGCGCGCGGTCATTGCCGGTCTCATCTTGTTCATGATGCGATTGGCTCGACGAGCGATTCCCCCGTCATGGTTTGACGGCGAACGAACCGCTCTTCAGCACTTCCCCGTCCGGCGCGAGGACATCGACGCGCCAGGTTCCCTGCCATTCGGGAAGGATCTTCTTCGAACTCCAGGTGCGCCAGCTCGCCGAC
>JAPLKY010000180.1 GCA_026387805.1 Candidatus Krumholzibacteriia bacterium | reverse complement strand
ACCTGCGATAGCCGAAACGCTCGAGGCGATCGAACGACTGCTCGCATAGATAGGCAACCCTCGCGGGATCCGTTCGTGGCTTTGGCGCGGCCGGGCCGCGGGGCGTGATCTTCGCGACAAGGTCCTGGATTCTGAACAAGCGCAGGGAGAGAGGGAGAAAAAGGATGAACGGAAATATTCGGGCGACGAGGACAAGCTCGCGAGGCTGGCGCGCAAATGTCTTTATGGTGGCTCTGTTCATCCGTTATTCGCGCCGATTCGAAGATGACGAACGTATATGGCGCTCTCCAGGCACGCGACGCCGCTGCTCATGCGGGAGACGGTAGCACATTCCACGCGAGCCCGCACATATAGATATCGAGATGGCATACGTGCCCGCCTGCATGCTCGATACGTGCCCGGATACGTGCCCGATAACGCTTTACTTTCTTCCCAAGTATGATACCATAGTGGCCGCCTGGGGATTAACTACCCACATATTCCAGCGGTCTCCTGATGGATGGAGAACTGTCTGCCGAGTCGAAGGGAGTGGTAAAACCATGAGACGAATGCTCGTCATTTCGGCTCTATTGCTTCTTGCCGCGGACGCTTCGAACGCCTCGATGTTCTATTTGAAGTCGCCGCAAGCCGAATGCCTGCTGTGCGGCCCCTTGTGCGGCGGTCCTTGCCAGCTGTTTTTCAATGTCTCTCTTCCGGTCTATGAGCTGCTCGTGTGGGTTCGGCCGGACGGGAACGGAGTAATCGGAGGCTGTCTGAAGGTCGATTTGCCGGCGAATGTATTGGTGCAATCGGTAACGGAGAACTCCTTGATCACCTCCAGCACGGGTTCCATCGAGAGCGGTGTGAGCTTTGCCCTTTCCGAATGCCGGTATTCCGAGTTCTGGACGCACAGCGTTGCCATGGTGATTATCGATGATTCGCACGGCTTCATCTCCCTGAGCGCCCATCCTGGTTTGGGGCTGACGGCGCTCAGCTGTGAACCGGGCACTCCCGCTTGCCCCGCCGGTGGGAACGGCGTCTATTATGGAGTGAACGGCACGTTTGCGACGAAGAGCACCAGCTGGGGAGCCATCAAGAGCCTGTTCGGACAATGAATAGTCCGTGCGACCGATCCCATCGCGACGCCGCGGCGAGGCGACAATCGATGCCCGTTATCGGAAAGGTCAGGAAGGTCTTGAGGAGCACGCCGACGCTCGAGGGCGCCGGCGTTCATCTCAAGCATGCGTTCGGCTGGCACCACGCGCCCAAGCTCGACCCGTTTCTCCTCCTCGATAATTTTCATTCGGCGCGGCCCGAGGACTACCTCGCGGGCTTCCCCTGGCATCCCCACCGCGGCATCGAGACGATCACCTACGTGCTCGAGGGGAAGGTCGAGCACGGCGACAGCATGGGGAACGGGGGCGTGATCTCCTCCGGGGACATCCAGCGGGCGACGCGCGCCTGCCGCGGCTCCCCAACTCATTCCCAGAGCCCCGTGCTCAGGTAATTCTCCCCCCGGTCGGGAAACACGACGACAAAGAGCTTATGGCTGTTCTCCGGGCGGCGGGCGACGCGAAGCGCGGCCGCGAGCGCGGCTCCGGAGGATATCCCCGCGAAGATCCCCTCCGTGCGGGCGAGGAGCAACGTCGTCGCTCTTGCCTCCTCGCTCGAGATCGGCACGATCTCGTCGATCACGCTGCGGTTCAGAATCTTCGGAACGAACCCCGCCCCGATTCCCTGAATTGAATGACGGCCCGCCGGACGGCCGCTCAGCACGGCCGATTCCATCGGCTCGACTGCAATGACCCTGATGTCTCTCCTCTTCTCCTTGAGAATCTCCCCGATACCGGAGATCGTTCCCCCCGTGCCAACTCCGCACACGATCCCATCCACCCTCCCCGACGTTTCCTCCCAGATCTCGGGGCCGGTGGTCTTTCGATGCGCCTCGACGTTGGCCGGGTTATCGAACTGCATCGGCATGAATGATCCCTCCGTCTCTTCGACGAGACGCCGGGCTTCCGTTACCGCCCCGGTCATTCCCTGCGCCCCCGGGGTGAGAACCACACGAGCGCCGTAGGAGGCAAGGATGCGACGCCTTTCGATGCTCATCGAATCAGGCATGACGGCGATGAGCGTGTAGCCTCTCCGCGAGGCGACGACCGCGAGCCCTATCCCCGTGTTGCCGCTCGTGGGCTCGATGATAGCTCCGCCCGGTTTCAGGATTCCCTGCCGCTCGGCTGCGTCGATCATGAAAAGAGCCGCCCTGTCCTTCACGCTCCCGCCGGGATTGAAGCCCTCGAGTTTCGCGGCCAGCACGGCGGAGCACCCTTCCGCGATGCGATTGAGCCGAACGAGCGGCGTATGTCCGATCGCTGCAAGAATGTTCACGGCCTGCTCCCTTCGCGGTTCTTGAGATCTCCGAGCGTTTTCTCGAGATGGTGGACCCGCTCTTCGAGGCGCCTCAGCACGCCGACGAGCGGATCGCTGATCCGATCGTGATGAAGCTCTATCGTGTGCCCCGGCTGCCGGCGCCGCGGGATGACCATCGCGGGCACGCCCACGGCGACGCTTCCCGGGGGAACGTCCTTCACCACGACGGAGCCCGCGCCGATCATCGCGTCCTCTCCGATCGTGACCGGTCCAAGCACCGCGGCGCCCGCGCCGATAACGACGGAGCTGCCGATCGTCGGGTGGCGCTTCCCCTTGCTGAGGCTCACCCCGCCGAGGGTCACGCCCTGGTAGATGACGACATCGTCGCCGATCTCCGTCGTCTCTCCGATGACGACTCCGGCGCCGTGATCGATGAAGAACCTTTTCCCGATGGACGCTCCCGGGTGGATCTCGATCCCCGTGAACGCCCGCGCGACTTGCGAGAGCGAGCGCGCCGCGAGCTTCATGCGCCGCCGCCACAGGAAATGGCACATCCGATGGAGGAATACCGCATGGAGCCCGGGGTAGCAGAAAAGGACCTCGCCCCAGCTCCGCGCGGCCGGATCCCGAGCGAAGGCGATCGAGAAATCCTCCTTGAACCGTCGAAACGCTTTAAATGCAAGCATGTCGTTCATCCCCCTCGTTGCGCGACGCGTGCCCGCCGCGGGCACAAATAAAAACGCCGCGGATTCTCAATGGCGTTTGAGAATCCGTGGCGTTTCGCTATGAAGAGAAATGGGTCAGACAATCGCAGGGCCAGAGGTTCTCAGCACCGCTATGTAAGCGGACAACAACAATTGACTCTCGTATGCCCCGCGCGTCTCTTCATTATACCATTATTATACTCCGGAATGGCGCCGCCGTCAATCCCCCAAAAGACGATGTTTCCGCGGTCATGCCTCCTTGTCGCCCGCGGAAACTATTATTGACGGAGGGAAAGTAATATTTACGTGATTTATATGATAATAAAACATGCCCTCTTGACAGCGTGCCCGCGTGCCTGATACAATTCCGCGCGGGATTCCCGAAAATCGGATTTCGACTGAGAGAGTTAGATCTTTGCCCTCCGTTCGGGGGCGGCAGTTGAAATCCATTCACAATGTGCTCGCGGAGCCCCGAGCTGGGCTGCGCAAGGAGGATGCCATGGCGCGCTTCCGGCTATTGGCAATCGTCTCCCTGCTCGCGTGCTGTATTGCGGCGCCTCTGGCGGCGCAAATCAGCGCGGGCGGAGGCGATCGGCAAATGCTGCGGATCGATCCCGATCCGAACTCGACGTTCGAGATCGGCGAGCTCACCAACGTGTTCCTCAAGGACACCGTTTCGGTGCCTCTCTATCTGCACACGACGGCGTCGGTCGGGTACATCGAATGCCGCTTCACCTGGACCGGGAGCGACCTCGTGTTGCTCTCGGCGACGATGGGCCCCGGCGTTCCCGATACGGCGAGCTTCACACCGACCTCGATGGGCGGCTCGACCGAACGCATCGTCATCTCGAACCCGGAAGAGTTCACGATCGCGAGCGGACAGCCCATCGCCTACCTCAACTTCGAGGTCCAATGCTTCGGATGGGGCGCGATGACGTACATCAGCTTCGTGAACGACGATTACTACAGCTTCTACGTCTCGAACAACATACCGAAGTCCCCCCTGCGCAACAACGGGAGCGTCGCTTCGGATTATGAGCAGTTTCTCGTCATCGTCGGCTCCACGGCGATCGTCTATCCCGGCGAACAGCACGTTTCGTGGACGTACGATCTCTACCAGGAGATACCCGGGAAGCTCCTCAACGCTCGGGTGAAGTTCAACTCGTCCGTTCTGCACTACGACAGCATCACCGCCTGTCCGGAGCTCCTCGGCGGAACGGTGAGCGCCGTAGCGGTGAACGACACGGTCATCGTCACGTTCTCGCCGTCGAATCCGTTTCTCCCGGCCGACGTGGAGTCGAGCCTTTTCACTCTCCATTTCAGCCTCTTGAACGGGAACGACGACTTCACGACCACCTTCGATCTGCTCCACGCCGACCGGATCGACCGATGCGGAACGATCTCGCATCCGGACGATTGGTTCGGCGGATGGATCAGGGTGCTGAACCATACGATGACGGCGGACCTCGGCGAATCGACCGCATACCCGTCCGCCACGTCGTATGACGTCACCTTCACGATGGGCTCGAACTGCCCGATCAACGACTACCGATTCTTCGTGCAGTTCCCGGCGACGCAGATCGCGTTCAACGGCGTCGTTGCGGTGGGCGGCTACACCGTGCCCACGGCCGCCCTCGACGGAAGCGACACGACCATCGTGCAGATCAACGCGAGCCTCAACACGAACTACCTCCCGTCGGATCTCCCGGCCACCGTGTTCAAGCTGCGCTTCACGCCGCGCTCGACGCCGCAGACCGTCGGCACCGTGTTCCCGATCACCTTCTATGCCACGCCCCTCAACAAGGGCAAATACCTCATGGACGGCTCGTTCGGATATCACGAGGCCGACCTCACGCTGCTCGACGGCAGCATTACGATCGTTTCGGTCCCGAATCCCGGGGGCTGCCCGACGCTCTACGTCTGGAACGGGAGCTCGTTCGCGAAGGACAACACGATCCTCGCCGCGAGCGACGGCGCGAAGGCGCCCGTCGAGGCGACCGATTTCTACATGGTCTCGAAGCCGGTCGCCGCATCGAACGGTGAGCTTCGCTTCCAGATCCGCGAAGACGGCAAGCAGGTGAGCGAGTTCCGCGAGTTCAAGCTGATGATCGCCGATCATCCGGCGTCCAAGCCGGTGCAGGTGACGAAGGACGGCACGATCATCACGATCGGCCAGCCCTACGCCATCCTCTGGGCGAAGGACAGCCGCGGAAACGACATCACCGGTCTCATCGCGGCGCATGACGACGTTCTCTATTCGAGCGACGAGAGCGGATACTTCGACGTGAGCTTCGGAAAGCTCACGAAGGAACAGATCGGCTCTATCGCCCTCGGCGCTTCCTCGAAACCGAAGGAGCCGAGGGATCTCCTCCGCGGCGAGCCGGGCGAGGATCCCCATATGAAGGACAAGAAGCTCAAGGTTTCCGTGAGGACGGCGAGCGGCGGCTGGGAGCTCATCTCAGTGGAGGACGCGCGTCTCGAGCCGAGCCGCGTGGCGACGATGATCGACCCCAAGCTCATCGATCCATCGTGTGAGCTCGTCGTCCGTTACTCGTGGGAGGACTCCTATCAGCTCGACGTTCTCGAGTTCAACTCGGTCGAGCCGTTCAAGGGACGTCTCACGGAGCCGCGTCTCGTCTCGGCGAGCCGGATGACCCTCTCGCCCGGCGAGGCGATCGATCTCGTGTTCGACGCGAGCTCGCTCCCGCCGACGAGCACGAAGATGGAACGCTCCTATATCTTCGTCGCGACGGGCAAGTACGAGACGCCCGGCGAGACACCGGCGCTCCCGACGGTGTTTGCGCTCGAGGCCAACTCGCCGAACCCGTTCAACCCGTCGACCGTGATCCACTACAGCCTGCCGATCGCTTCACGCGTCGAAATTCGGGTATTCGACGTGCGCGGCGCGCTCGTGCGAACGCTCGTTTCCGCCTTCCAGACGGCGGGCCGGAAATCGGTTACATGGAACGGCCTGGCGGATAGCGGCTCGCGGGTCGCGAGCGGCGTCTACTTTTGCAAGATGACCTCGACAGGATTCGAAAAGACAAGAAAGATGATTCTCGTCAGATAGGCGCCTGGCGCCGACAAGGGCGGGTCGCCCGGCTGTTCGGAGAGCGCCGAACAGCCGGGCACCGGCCCGATCCGCATTGAATCCAACCGCGCTAAGTCCGGAAGAGATACTGCAGCTTCATGAAGAACTGGCGGTCGGTGAGATCCCAACCCTCGCGTCCGTCCTCCGTCAGATCGAAGTCGCGATAGTCGTGCGTCGAACCGATATAGAACATCGTGAGCGAATTGATCCGATACGAGACGAGCGGGTCGAGGTCCCAGGTTTTCCAACGATCGTTGTACTGCGAGACGACGCGCATCGACAGCTCGCGCGACACCTGCAGCGACAGGCGCGACCAGAAGACGGACTGGGAGAAGAGCCTCGCGCCGGTCCTCAGGTCGTCGCCGCGCGAATAGTTGTAGGAAGCGGATATCAGGAAACGGTCGAGCGGCTTGACGTTCGCCGTGAAGCCGTAGTCGATCTGCTTCCCCATGACCAGGGCATAGCGCGCGATGCGGTGCCCGTAATTGACGTTCCCGCTGAGTCTCAACGCGTCGCTGAGGTTGGTGCTGATACAGTTGTGC
>JAPLKY010000178.1 GCA_026387805.1 Candidatus Krumholzibacteriia bacterium | reverse complement strand
GATCTGCGGAAATGGGTCGCGCAAGAGGCTCGACACTGCAATGTCGAGCTGGAGAGCGAGGCGCTCGACGCGCTCGTCCGGAGCGTCGGCGACGATCTTTTCGATCTGAAGAACGAGCTTGTGAAACTATCGCTCCTGTACGGGGATCGCCGCGTGAGCGTCGCCGATCTCGCCGCGGTGATCGGGAGCTACCGGCTCAATGCGATCCGCGATCTCGTCGAGAGCATCCGGCCGGGACAGGAAGCGCGCTCCCTCGCGATTCTGCATCGTACGATCCGAAGCGGAGCCGAACGCCCCGCCGGAATCATCTATCAGCTCACCCGCCACTTTCTCGATCTCCTCAAGGCAAAGGTGGGGATAGGGCAGGGGGGATACCGGTACGATCGGTCGAAGCGCGCGGCGGATGCTTTTTCCGCGCGGGAGATCATGGTGTGGCTCGAGAACCTCCGGCGTGCCGAGCTTCTTCTCAAGACGAGCTCCTTTCCGGAGGAAACGCTTCTCGTCGGCGCATTCATGCATTCGTTCAAAGGAGCATACGTGGAATTGGCGCTCATGGCGGCATGAGCGGTTGCGGGTCACATTGGAATCGGGTGAAGGGGGTATATGTCGACGAAGGTTATGAAGGTCACGGATGCCGATTTGCCGGGAAGAATCCTCGATTCGGGAAAGCCGAGTGTCGTCGATTTCTGGGCAACCTGGTGCGGACCCTGCCGCAGGCTCGATGACGTCATCGAGGAAATGGCGAAACGCTACGACGGGAAGGTATCCTTCTACCGTGTGGACGTGAACGAGTGCGGCGGAACGGCCTCGCGCTTCGCGGTGCGGAGCATCCCGACGCTTCTCTTTTTTCAGGAAGGAGAAGTCGTCGATCAGGCCGTCGGCTCGGTCTCGCGCGAAGACATCGAGGAGAAGCTCGTGAAGCTTCTGGGGAGCGCCTGATGACGTTCCCGCAGCGCCCTTCTCCGCGGGGCGGGCCCTCGGATAGGATCGGCCGATGAATTCCAGAAACAGCGAGGAAGAACGCATCGTTGCGCGCGGGCTCAAATCCCCCGGCCCGCTCCTGATCGTGAAGAAGCGCCTCAAGACGCTCGCCGTCCGGCGCATCAGGATTATCGTATCGAGCCGGGAAACGGCGGAGGACGTCATGAATTATTTCGAGACTCGCGGAGCGGCGGTGGAGCTCGATCGGGCGGGCGAGGATTATCACGTCGTCGTCGACCTCGCGAAGTTCAAGGGCACGGAGTGATGGCCGATCTGTTTCCCTTCCGGGACATCGAATCGAAGTGGCACAAGCGCTGGGACGAGCTCTTCCGCTGCGACGCCGCCCGGACCGAGGACAAGTATTACTGTCTCATGATGTTTCCCTATCCATCGGGGGATCTGCACGTCGGACACGGGAGGAACTACATCATCGGCGACGCGCTCGCGCGCTTTAAGATGATGGAAGGCGCGAATGTGCTCGCTCCCATGGGATGGGATTCCTTCGGGCTTCCGGCAGAGAATGCGGCGATCAAGAACGATATTCATCCGCGCGAGTGGACCGAGCGGAACATAGCCGCGATGAAGCGGCAATTCTACCGATGGGGCGTCATGTACGACTGGTCGCGCGAAGTGACGTCCTGCTTCCCTGAATACTACCGATGGACGCAATGGATATTCGTGCGTCTCTTCAAGGCCGGTCTCGCGTACCGCGAGGAAGCATCGGTCAACTGGTGCCCGTCGTGCAAGACGGTGCTGGCGAACGAACAGGTTGCCGGCGGGGTCTGCGAGCGATGCGGCAGCACCGTGTATCTCAAGAAGCTCGCGCAATGGTTCTTCCGCATTCGAACGTACGCCGACCGTCTCCTCGCCGATCTGGAGAAGCTGCCGAACTGGCCGGAGCGCGTTCGCGTGATGCAGCGGAACTGGATCGGCAGAAGCGAAGGAGTGGAGGTATCTTTTCCTCTCGAAGGAATGAGTGAACGGCTCGAATGTTTCACGACTCGAGTCGATACGATCTACGGAGCGACCTTCATCGCGATCGCGGCGGACCACCCCCTCTCGGCCGCGCTTCTGGAACGGGGGGGGAGGGGGAGCGAGGGAGAGGAGTTTCTGCAGCGGGTCCGCGAGCTGCAGGTGCAGGAGCGGGAGAAGGCGGAGTTCACGAAGGAGGGCTTCTTCACCGGCTGCTATGCGACGAATCCCGCGAGCGGCCGCAGAATACCGATCTATCTCGCGAGCTACGTTCTCATGGAATACGGCACGGGCGTGGTCATGGGGGTTCCCGCGCACGACCAGCGGGATTTCGAGTTCGTTCTCCGATCGCCGGTCGAGATTCCGGTGGTGCAGGTCATATCGCCGGACGGGACGCAATCCGCCGCGCTCTCCGAGGCCTACACGGGGGACGGCCGCATGATCAACTCGGAGCGCTTCGACGGGCTCGATAACCGGACCGGCATGGAACGCATCGCCGCCCACCTGGCGGACAAGGGGCTCGCGCGATCCGTCGTGCATTATCGGCTCAAGGACTGGCTCATATCGCGGCAGCGATACTGGGGAGCCCCCATTCCCATGGTGCACTGCGGGAAATGCGGGATCGTGCCCGTGAGGGAGGAGGATCTCCCCGTGCTCCTGCCCGAGAACGTCGATTTTCACCCCCGAGGGGACGGGAAGAGCCCGCTCGCGACGGTTCCCCAGTTTGTGGAAACGGTATGCCCGGCGTGCGGGGGGCCCGCCGCGCGCGAGACGGACACGATGGACACCTTCGTTGATTCGAGCTGGTACTTCCTCCGCTATCTGTCGCCGCGAGATTCCGAAAAGCCGTTCGACAGCTCGCTCGCGAACGCATGGCTGCCCGTGGACCAGTACGTGGGAGGCATCGAGCACGCGATTCTGCATCTCATGTATTCGCGATTCATCGTGAAGTTTCTTCACGACGAGGGGCTTATATCCTTCGACGAGCCGTTCAAGAATCTCTTCACCCAGGGAATGATCCACCGAAACGGCGCGAAGATGTCGAAAAGCAAGGGGAACGTGGTGAATCCCGTGCCCTTGATCGATACATACGGTGCAGATACGGTCCGTATTTACACCCTTTTCATCGGGCCCCCGGAGAAGGACGCCGAATGGAACGATCGGGCCATGGAGGGCGCGTATCGCTTCGTGAACCGCGTCTGGAGGCTCTATGCCAATCACCGTGAGATTCTTGAGGGGAAGAACAGCGACGAGGCGATCGATCCGGAGGGCCTGGATCGGGACGATCTCAAGCTGTACCGCGCCGTTCAGGTCACCATCGCGCGGGTAACGGGCGACATATTCGAGCGGGGCTTCCAGTTCAATACCGCGATCAGCGCGCTCATGGAGCTCACGAACGAAATATATCTTTTCGTCGAGCAGAACGAGGCGTTCAGGCGTAGGGATCCCGCTTCGGTGCAGCTTTTCGAGGCGTCTCTGAAGAGCCTGCTTTTACTGCTCGCGCCGATCGCCCCGCATCTCTGCGAGGAAATATGGGAGCGCATGGGCTATGCGAACACGATCTTCTCCCGCAAGCTACCGAAGGCGGACGCGAGATATATCAGAGCGGAAACCTACACGCTCGTGATCCAGGTGAACGGAAAGATTCGGTCCCGAATAGAGGCCGATAGGGATGCCTCAAAGGAGAGACTGAGCGAGCTCGCGCTTGGCGATGAGAAGATTCAGAAGCTCATAGGCGATGGAAAGGTACTGAAGGTTGTGGTCGTACCGGGAAGCCTTGTGAATATTGTTATTAAATGAGGTTGGGGTTTCTTGGCGGTATCATGGTTAACATAATATATATTATACGCCATATTCTGAAAACGTAAGACTGCCCTCTTGTCCGGGAATTCCCCTGCCATCCTCTCCTTGTGCGCCTCTCTTCCGCCATCATAAAAAAGACCCGGGATGGATGTATCCCGGGTCCCTATCAAGCCTACTTCGTCTCCGTGCTATTTATAGAGCGACTTAATAGCGCCCCAGCTCGTTTGCTGGACTCCCGTATCGCAGCTTCCGTTGAAAACGAACGTTCCCCCGAGCACCGTCACCATTGGATTTCCCGTGACACATTCCGTAACGTAGATGCCGGGGCCGGGCGGATCGGCCACCGTGGGATCCTCCTTCACCATTATGGCGAAAAGCACGCCCGCATCGGCACCCGCGTACATGAGTCCTATAGCGCCGATGAAGACCACCGACTCGTTCTGGCCGAGACACTGCGAAGCCGTGAGGGATATCCCCGTGGAAACGTCTCCGAGCGTCATATTGATCTGGGAGTTCCAGTCCGTGCTGAGAATCAGCGCGTCTGGAATCGACGCCTCGAGCCTGAATTCGACCGCGTTTCCGAGATCCGGCCCCGTGCCACGCACGTAATACATATTGATCGTGTCCTGAGCGAAAGGCTCGATATTCATACTGCAGGAGCTGAGCCCGATGTCGGTGTACAGCGACAGAGCGCCGTTGTGAGCAACGGCCGATCCGAACAGAAGCATCAAAAACACTGCGCTCATTGCCAGTTTCTTCATCACATCTCCTCCTTACCGATTGTTCCCCGTTATTTCCCGTTCTTCCCTTCTCTTATAGCAAGAACTTCACCATCTT
>JAPLKY010000312.1 GCA_026387805.1 Candidatus Krumholzibacteriia bacterium | reverse complement strand
GCGTCGAGCCGCCGACGAGGATGACTTCATCGATCTGATCGATCGTGAGATTCGCGTCATGAAGAGCCTGGCGGCACGGATCGAGGGTCTTCTGGATCAGCGGATGAAGGAGCTTCTCCATCGTCGCCCTCGTGAGAATCATATCGAGGTGCTTCGGACCGTCATTGTCGGCGAACAGGAACGGAAGGTTGATATTCGTCTCGTACACGGTCGATAGTTCGCATTTCGCCTTCTCGGCCGCCTCGCGGATGCGCTGCAGAGCCATGCGGTCCTTTGAGAGATCGATTCCGGACGACATCTTGAAATCGCCCACGATCCAGTCCTGGATCGCGCGGTCGAAGTCGTCGCCGCCCAGCATCGTGTCCCCGCTCGTCGATTTCACCTGATAGATGCCGTCGGAGTCGGTTCGTTGACGATGCGCAGGACCTCGAGCCCGGCGATCCTGCCGGCGTCCTTCGTGGCCTGGCGCTGCGCGTCGTTGAAATACGCGGGCACCGTGATGACGGCCTGCGTGACCTCCTCGCCGAGAAACTCGTCCGCGAACTGCTTGATCGCCCGGAGAATCATGGCCGATATCTCGGGCGGCTGGAAGCTCTTGTCCTTGAGCTGAATCAGGATCTCGTCGTTCTTCCCCTGCTTGATGGTATAGGAAACGCGGCCGATCTCTTCCTTGGCCTCCGAGAACCGCCTTCCCATGAATCGTTTGATCGAATAGACGGTGTTGTCGGGATTCGTGATAGCCTGGCGTTTCGCGAGATGGCCGACGAGCCGTTCGTTGTTCTTCGCCGTCGCGACGATGGATGGAGTCGTTCGACCGCCATCCGAGTTGGGAATGATCACTGGCTCATTGCCTTCGATGACTGCGACGCAGGAGTACGTCGTTCCGAGATCAATTCCGATTACCTTTCCCATTATCGGTCCCTTTCCGATTGAGATATCTCTTCGAAACCGGCTATTGATCCTGCGCCATGCTCTCCACGAGGCCGGCCTTCTTGAGAATAACAAGGAGGCCGGCATGGATGAGCCTGATCCCTTCCTGAATATGATCCTCCGCCCCACCCAGATTCTCAAAAGCGCGATCGAAGTTATCAATACCCCAGATGATCTCCTTTATGAGATCGGCGTTCGCATTCTTTTGAAGCAATTCCCATTCCCGCCGTGTGCGCTTCTTGTAATTCTCGAATTCGGCCGCCATCCGAAGAAGTCTATCCTCTTTCATAGCAAGATCTTGCTTCGTTTTCTTGAGCTCCCTATCGAGCTCCATGAGCATGGCGTTCTTTCGTTGGATCAGATCGAGCAACTCCTTGCGCCTGGACCTTTTCGTGCGCTTTTGCATGAGTCCGGCATCTTCCTCGCCACCCTCCGTTGCAGGGGCCTTGTCCGCCGAGTCCGTCCCGATGTCGTTCTCGCCCGGCGGATGTGTTTCCGAAGGAGCGCCCCCGGCCGATGCGGCGCCCGGATCATCTCCGGTCGTTTCCGCGCCGTCTTCCGCACCGGACACTCCCTTGCCCCCGTCCCGCTCCCCCGTATTCGCGGTCTCTTCCCGAGAATCGGAGCTGACCTCACGATCCGCTTCGCTCTCGCCGATGTCCCATTCCCTGTCGGGTGCCAACGATCTCTCCTCCTCGCTGCTTCGATCAATCTTCGCCGATATGAATACGCTGAAGCTCCTCGGTTGTTTTATCGAGGAGCGCGAGAACGAGCCCGTACGTCATTCTCGTGGGACCCAGGACCCCGAGAAGCCCGTCGCATTCGGCGGCCTGAAACCTCCGGGTCACGACGGCGAACGGCTCGAGCTCCCGGATCCTGTTCTCCTTGCCGATCGTGATGGAAACGTCCGTCGCGAACCTGCTCTTGAGCGCGTTGAGCATGATACTCCGCTCTCCCATGAGACGAACGAGATTCTGCAGAACTCGAGGATTGCCGAGCTCCTGCATATCGATCTGCTTATCGGATCCTCCATAGTAGTATCTCAAATCATACGGCCAGTCGAACAGATACTCGGCCTCCCTCGAGACCGCTCCCGCGATCTCCCGTTCCATGCCGGCCGTCTCCCGCAGGAATGCCTCGAGACGTTCGGGGACCTTCTCGAGAGGATGGCCGGCGACGCGTTCATTGATCAGTTGAACGGCGCGATCGACGATCGAGGGATGATAGTCCTTGGAGAATTCGACGTAAACCTTCCGCACCGCGTCGGGAAAGAGCGTCAGCACGACGAGCCCCCCCCGGGGCTGAAGCCGCGCGATCTCGAGCCTTTCGACGATGCTCCGGGAATGCCTGATCCCCATCGAAAGCCCCATATAGTTCGTGAGCTCCCCCAGAAGCTGCGAGGTTATCGCCATGACGTCGCGCACGTCGCTCCAGTCCTGGCCGATCCTTCTGCGAACCCTCTCCGCAAGCGGCCGGCTCAGAGCATCCACCGCCCCTATCCGATCCACGTAGAGCCGATATCCGCTATCGCTCGGGATCCTTC
>JAPLKY010000248.1 GCA_026387805.1 Candidatus Krumholzibacteriia bacterium | reverse complement strand
TCTTTCTTCGCTGCGAACGTTTGATCATATGAATTTCGGCCCCGCTTTCCGCGCGTCCCCCTCCCGCCGCGTGAATCCTTCCCGGTCGAGATGCTCGAGAATCGGCACGGCGAATTTTCGCGAGAATCCGAACATATCCTTGAAATCGCCGACGGATAGGGTTCCGTCGTCCAGGAGGCGGGATCGCACCTTCTCGAGAAGCTCCCGGTAACGCTCCGCGTCCATCGCGCCGTCGGCGGAGATGCGCACGATCGTTCCCCGGTCGGCGAGGATGTGGAGGTAGGAGACGAGGCGTTTCTCGTCGCGCACGATCGCGAGAAGGTCCGCCTTCGTGGCGAATGCGTGACCCGCCTCGCGGACGCGCGCCTCGATCGCGCCGAGCGCCTTCTCGTCCGCCGCGGAGAGCTTCCGCTCGCCGCTCCCGGAACGGACACGCCCTCCCTTGAAGAAGAGCATGCCTCCCCGTTTCCCCTCCTCCATGAGGTAATCGAAAAGGGGGCTCTCGCGGAGGGCCGAGCGCTCCTTGAGCTCCTCGCGATCGACGCCCCAACTCAGCTTGTTCTCCGCCGAAATCGCCTCGAGCATCGCGACCAGCGACCGCCCGGTTTCGGATACGACCCCTCTCTCGAATACCCGTCCCTCGATGGAGACGAGACGTCCCGCCTTCACGAGAGAGTCCACCGCGCCCGCTATCTCGCCGCGGGCGAGCCCGTAGCGCGCGAGAGCGGCGATCCCGAAACCGGCGTTTCCGCCGGATGCGGCGCACGCGATAATCGCGTCTTCCGCCGTCCCGGCATCGAGCGCCTTGAGACGCTCGCGGACGAGCTCCGCCGAGTGGGCTTTGAGTTTCGGCGCATCCGGATCGAGTATTCTCCCTCCTCCGATGACGCGCTGCGGCGAATAGGATCGAAGGATGAACCGGTCGCCCCGCCGCGCGACGGCGGGTCTCTCGAGCCGGAGCTGCACAAAGCCGCCCGCTCCCGGGGCTATCTCTCCGCCGTCGAGCGTGACCACCCGTCCGATGATCTCGGACGCGGCGTGATGGAAGCGAACGCGCTGTCTGTTCTTGATGGCGCCGGACGAGAGCCTCCCCACCTCGATGAAGGCGTTGAGCATGCTCGCGGGCGCCAGCACGCCGGGGGTGAGCGCCTGCATGCCGGGCTCGACCTCGCTCACACGAACGCCGTGGAGCGCGAGCGCCGTGCGCATGCCGGCCGAGGCCTTTTCGAGCGTCTCCTCGAAGCTCTGCACCTCGCGAACGCGCACGCCCGTGCCGCCCGGCTCGAGGACGAGCTCCGCGCCTTTGCGCACCTCGCCGCTCCATGCCGTCCCGGTGACGATCGTTCCGATGCCGCTTCTCGTCCATACGCGATCGATCGGCATGCGGAAGAAATCGGACGATTCGCGCTCGTCGAGGGCGAGCGCGCGGTCCCTGAGCGTCTCCCTGAGCCGGCTGAGCCCGGCGCCGGTCACGGCGGAGGTCCGGATGACCGGGGCGCCCTCGAAGACGCTTCCCTTGACGAGGTTTCGAATCTCCTCCTCGACGAGACCGATGATCCCGTCGTCGGCGAGATCGATCTTCGTTATCGCGATCACGGCGCCCTTCACGCCGAGGAGCCGGAGCACCTCGAAATGCTCCTCCGTCTGCGGCATGACTCCTTCGTCGGCCGCGACGACGAGAAGCGCGAGGTCGACGCCGACCGCGCCGGAGACCATCGTCTTGACGAAGCGCTCGTGGCCGGGGACGTCCACGATCCCCGCCGTGACGCCCCCCCCGAGATCGAGGGGCGCGAAGCCGAGAACGATCGAGATGCCGCGCTCCTGCTCCTCCTTGAGCCGGTCCGTGTTGCGCCCGGTGAGCGCCTTCACGATCTCCGTTTTGCCGTGATCGACGTGCCCAGAGGTTCCGATGATGAGGTTACGCACCGCGCACGCTCCTCCGGGAAGATTCGCGGCTTCCTCTCATTCCTTGACTCTCCGGATCGAGGCGCCGATCGCGCCGAGCTTCTCCTCGATCCGCTCGTAGCCGCGATCGATGTGATAGACGCGGAGGATCGTCGTCTCTCCCTCGGCGGCGAGCCCCGCGAGGATAAGGGCGGAGCTCGCCCTGATGTCGGTCGCCATCACGGGCGCCCCCTCGAGTCGCTCGACCCCGGTGATGACGGCGACGTTGCCGTCGCGGGCGATCTTCGCGCCGAACCTGCAGAGCTCGGGCACGTGCGTGAAGCGGTCGGGATAGACGCGGTCGACGACGGTGCTCGTTCCCCCCGCGATCGAGAGCGCCGCCATGATCTGGGCCTGCATATCGGTCGGAAACGACGGATAGAATCCCGTCTCCACGTTCGCGGGGCTCAGTCGCGCCGGGCCCGTTACCGTCATCGCGCCGTCCGCGACCTCGATCCGGGCTCCGCATTCCTCGAGCTTCTCGATAACCGAGCCGAGTTGGGACGGATCGCAGTTCGCGATCTCGATGCGGCCGCCCGTGATCGCCGCGGCGGCCGCGAAAGTGCCCGCTTCGATGCGGTCGGGAATGACGCGATGCGAGAACGGGGCGATCGACGCGACGCCGTCGATTGTGACGCGGGAGGTTCCCTCTCCCTCGATCTTCGCCCCTCCCCCCTTCAGCGCCCGCGCGAGCTCCGCGACCTCGGGCTCGCGCGCGGCGTTCTCGATCACGGTCCGCCCCTCCGCGAGAACTGCCGCCATGATGATATTCACGGTCGCGCCGACGCTCGCGATCCCGAGCGTGATCTCGGCGCCCCGGAGCTTTCCGGCGCTCGCATTGATATAACCGTGCTCGATCGTGAGCTTTGTCCCGAGCGCGGCGAGGCCTTTGAGATGGAGATCGATGGGGCGCGGCCCCCATGCGCATCCGCCCGGCATGGATATACGCGCTTTCCCGAAGCGCGCGACGAGCGGACCGAACGCATAGATTGACGCCCGCATCGTGCGCACGAGGTCGTACGGCGCCTCGAACGACGTGATCCGCGAGGCGTCGATCGTGAGGACGCCGTCCGAGAGCGACGAGGCGACCCCGAACCCCGCGAGCAGGTCCATCATCGTGCGCGTGTCCTTGAGATCGGGGACATTCTCGAGCGTGCACGTCCCGCCGGTGAGCATCGAGGCCGCCATGAGGGGAAGCACGGCGTTCTTCGCGCCGCTCACCGCGACGCGTCCTTCGAGCCGGCACGGCCCCTTGATGACGAATCTATCCATCGCACCCATCCCTCGCCTTCGGCGCAAAGGCCGTCACGATCCGTTCGAGCCTATTGAAATCCCTTCTCATCGACGCGCGCTCGAGCCCCGCGCGCGCGCATATCTCGAGCGCGGCGTCTCCCTGGCCGTGGCCGATCTCGAACGCGAGAATCCCCCCGGGCCCGAGGAGGCGCCTCGCTTCCGCCGCGAGCATCGGAAAGAACCCGGCGCCGTCGGCGCCGCCGTCGAGCGCCGCAGGTACCTCGTAGCGGGAGACCTCGGCGTCGAGCGACGGGATCGCCGCGGTCGGAACGTACGGCGGGTTCGAGACGACGAGATCGAACGCGCCGTCGGCGGCGAGCGCACCGAAGCCGTCCGCGACGAACGCTTCCACGCGCGAAGAGACGCCGAGCGCCTCGAAATTCTCCTTCGCGAGCGCGACGGCGTCGGCGGAGACGTCGACGGCCACGCCCTTCCAGCCGGGGTGCCTCCGGCACAGGCTTCCCGAGATGACGCCCGAGCCCACCCCGAGCTCGACGAACGTGATCGCGGGGATGCTTCCCGCGATCTCCTCGATCCATTCGACGAGAAGCTCCGTCTCGGGCCGCGGAATGAAGACCCCTTCGCGTACCGCGAACGGCAGCGACATGAACTCGACCTCCCCGAGAATGTACTGGAGCGGATATCGCGTGGAGCGCGTCTTGAGATCCTCGCGATACGGGGCGAGCACGTCCTCCACGAGCTCGTGATCGAATCGGAGGTACAGGTCGAGGCGCGAGCAGCCCATGCGTCTCGCGAGAAGATGCTCGGCGCTGAGCCGTGGCGATTCGACGCCGTGCCGCGAGAGGTAGCCCTCCGCGAGCCGCAGCGCCTCCATGACCTTCACCCTCTTCGCGGGAGAGGTGTGCGGCATCTCACGCGCCTCCAGCTCGGCTTCCGGCCTCCATTTCGCGCTTGAGGAGCTCCTCGCGATGCGCGAGGGCGAGGGCGTCGACGATCCCGTCGAGCTCGCCGTCGAGGACGCCTTTCAGGTTGTATATGGTGAGCCCGATCCGGTGGTCGGTGACCCTTCCCTGGGGGAAATTGTACGTGCGGATCTTGTCGCTCCGGTCCCCCGAGCCGATCATGACGCGCCGCGCGGCGGCGATCTTCTCGTCCTGCTCACTGCGGGCCTTTTCGAGGAGGCGGGCCATGAGAACCTTCAGGGCCTTCACCCGGTTCTTCAGCTGCGATTTTTCGTCCTGGCACTGGACGACCATGCCGGTCGGAATGTGCGTGATCCTCACCGCCGAATCGGTCGTGTTCACCGACTGGCCTCCGGGGCCGCGGGAGCGGAACACGTCGACGCGGAGATCCTTCTGGTCGATATGGATGTCGACGTCCTCCGCCTCGGGAAGCACGGCGACCGTGACGGCCGAGGTGTGGATGCGCCCTCCCGCCTCGGTCACGGGCACCCGCTGCACGCGGTGCACGCCGCTCTCGAACTTGAGCTTCCCGTACGCGTTCTCGCCCGTCACGAGAAAGATGCTTTCCTTGAAGCCCCCGATCTCGGTCGGGCTGCTCGAGAGATCCTCGACCTTCCAGCCGTGCCGCTCCGAGTAGAGCCGATACATCCGCGCGAGGTCGGCGGCGAAGAGTGCGGCCTCGTCCCCGCCCGTTCCGGCCCGAATCTCGAAAACGGTGTTGCGCGAATCGTCCGGATCGCGGGGCAGGAGGAGCACCTTGATGCTCTCCTCCTCGGCCCGCATCTGCTTTTCGATCTCGGCCATCTCCGCGCGCGCCATCTCGACGAGCTCGCGATCGTCCCCCTGCTCGACGGCCGCGCGATCCTCGGCGTAGCGCTTCTCGCAATCGAGATAGCGGCGGATCGCGAGCACCGCCTTCTCGAGATCGCTCCGCTCGCGGGCGATCTTGCGGTAGAGGTCCCGATTCCTGATGTTCTCGGGCTTTCCGAGCTCCTCGCCGAGCTGATCGAAGCGCGTAAGCACGTTCTGATACCGGTTGTTCGACTCCACCGATCCTCCATCCGACTGCCGCGCCGAACGGCGAAACCCCGGGCCGGGCCCGTCCGCGGCGGCACGACGCAACTGTAATGAATGCGAGGCTAGGATTCCACTATTTTGTCGCCGAGACAGGCGTCGAGCGCGGCTATCGCAACTTCTATCTGGTCGGTCGAAGGCTCCTTCGTCGTGAGCCTCTGAAGAAACAGACCGGGCCATACGAGGAACGCCATGTACCGGCGCGCGACGGGATTCGCCGAGAGCTTGAGAAGCTCGTACGATACGCCGCCGATGACGGGGATGAAGGCGAAGCGGATAATCTTGTCGCCGACGCTGTCCGGCCGCCCGAGGATCATGAACACGACGATG
>JAPLKY010000079.1 GCA_026387805.1 Candidatus Krumholzibacteriia bacterium | reverse complement strand
TTTCGGAACAGCGCCACTGCCTTTTGGCCACGCGGAGGTAGATCCGGCGCGATTCGTCGTCTTTCAAAACCTTGTCGTAGAACTCGCTCGTCGATGGGATGTTGAATGCCTCCGAGGTGAGCCTGACGGCGCGATCCAGCTCTCCCTTGATGAACGAGAGGGTCGGGCTCGGCTCCTGATCGAGCATTCCGCAAAAGAGCGTATGGAGCGGCTGCTGGCTCGCGAGCGCGCTCACGTACCCTATCGACCGGAAAGCGTCGATGACCCGTTCGTCGGGGAAAATATGAAGGGGAATCCCGCGCGGATTCGACTGTTTCAGCTGAAGATCGTCGCGCCAGGTGATGGACGGAACGGCAAAGAGCGCTCCCGCGATGATGCCGATCCCGGATGCGATTCGAAGTGCTCTCGCTGCGGCGTGATGCCTCATTCGCTCAACATGCGTTGCGCCTTAACTGCCCAGGGCGAGATCCGATCCTTCGCGAGATAGAGCTCGATGTACCGCTTCATCTCTTCACGATCGCCCGATTCTCGCCAGACGACGGCGAGATTATAGCAGATTTCGACCGGGGCATCCACACCCTTGAACGCCCGCTCCAGAGCCTCGCGAGAGCCCGCGAGCTCGCCCGAGCGGAACAGCGCGACGGCGAGATCGTTGAGGAGGGCGGGATCGTCGCTTCGCCTGAGGAGCGCCCGCCGGTACACGTTCGCCGCCCGATGGGGCTCTCCCCCGGCCATGTAAAGGTCGCCGAGCATCCGATACGCCTCGCTATTCTCCGGGTGTCGCAGCAGCGCCTTCTGGAGCAAGGCCTCGGTCCGATCGAATGTCTCCATCACGGGCGCTCCGGCGCCCCTGAGGCGAGTCGGATATTCCGCGGAAATCGCCGTCCGGCCCGCGAGACGCATGTCGCCGATATCGGCCTCGGCCAGAATCCCGACGAGATTCGCCTTGCCGCGTCTCAGATCGGGATCCCAGGACGGCACGAGCCTCGGGAGCATCACCGCGCCCGCGACGATGGCCGCAATCGCGACGCAGGCGATCGCCGCGGCGGCCGTAGCGGAGCGGCCGCGAGCGCGCAGCCCCGCGATCGCTCTCGAAACGAAGAGAACGAGCGAAGAGCCGCGTTCGCCGCGTCCCCCAATCGCGCGGCGAGAGAGAGCCTCGCGCGCGGCGCGGTTCAGGCCCATCTCTTCCAGCTCCGCATCGATCGCGATGAGCTCCGCGCGGCAGCGCGCGCATTTCGCGAGGTGCTCCTCGCAGCTCCGCCTCTCCCCGACGTCCAGCGTTCGATCGAGGTATGCCGCGAGCAACGTCCCGTTATCGCATGAATGATCCATCTGCCGCCCCTGACACGGTTCGGTCGGGATCTCGAGCATCCGGGGGAAACGGATCCTCCCGGTTCATGATAGATAGACGGCCAGATTCGACGGCTTTCCGCCGATTTTTCGTCCTATCGCGCATCGTTCCCTTCTTCCGGGAATATCGCCGGGTACGGAATTCTCCCCGATGAGCCGGACCGCTCCAGATCGTCGATCAGCTCCCCCGCGAGCTCCGCGGAGAGACCGCTCTCGACAAGCGTCTCTCTCAGCCGCGCGAGCAGCCGCGCGAGCCTCTCGTGGACGCGCCTCGCATCCCCCAGATCGAGAATCTCGCCCGTTTTCCGCAAGCTCAGACCCCGTTCGAACCTGAGCTCGAGCATGAGCCGATCCCGGGCGCTCAGAGCGAGAAGCGCCGCCCGGAGCTTCCGCAGGGCATCCTCGAAAGGCCCGGCGTCGGCGTTCTCCTCGGGCGATCGGGCGGCGGCGTCCTGGAGCTCTTTCCCTTCCGGCAGCGTCTCGATGCTTCTCTCCGCGCGTCGTCCCGCGTCGGGCCGCAGCAGCCGTCCGGTCAGTTTCGCAAGCTGCTTCTTCGCGATCCTGCGCCTGATCGCCTCGTCGCATTCGATCACGTCGACGCGGCTCACCGCGCCGCCCGTTTCGGATCGCATGCTCTCGTACGCCTCGTTCATCGACATCCCCTGGATGTAATAGAGCTCGAAGAACCGGCGCTCCTCCGGGCGCATGCCCTTGAGCATGCCCATCACGTGCCGCACGCCGCTCGCGCTCCGAAAGTAGTCCCTGCAGTGATTACGCGCCACGGCGAAGAGCCACGCAGCGAGCGTGGACGCGCCTCGATAGCTGCCCAGCGTACCCTTCTTGAGCTTCTCCAGCAGCGAGACGTAGAGGTCTCTCGCGGACTCCTCGTCCTTCACGTAGCGCCGGATCGACCTCTGGATAATCGGGGAATATGTTTCGCAGAATGCCTTCCAGGCTTCGTCGTCGCCGGAAAGTATGCGCTCGACAAGAACCGATTCGTCGCTCTGCGGCGGACTCGTATCATTCATATTCATCAATCGGCGCTTGCCGCCGTTCGGCCGTATATGCACCTGATCGTGATCGTGAGCGGCACGGCGAGGATCGCTCCCAGCGGGCCGAGCACCCAGGTCCAGAAGAGCAGCGATACGAGGACCAGGAGCGGCGAGACGTTGAGCTTGTCCCTCATGAATCTCGGCTTGATCACGTTGTCGACCACGAGGTTGATGACCGTGAAGGCGGCGATAACGACCGCGGCCTCGATCCATCCGGACGCGAGCAGGGCGAGAAGCGCGGGGGGCACGACGGTGAAGATCGCGCCGAACGTGGGAATGAAGTTCAAAAGGAACGAAAGCACCGCCCACGTCGCGGCGGAGTCCACGCCCAGGATGAGCAGCACGCCATAGAACAACACGGCGCTCAGAAGCCCCGTGAGTCCCGTTATCGAAACGTACGCCATGATGTCTTCGCTGTGCACGTTGAATCGACCGATGAAGGAGTCCATCGGAAGCCGTCCCTTGATCTTCCTCACATGAATCTCGACGATCTCGATCAAAGCGAGAATGACGAGAAGCATCAACAGGAAGAGCTGCCCGGCGGTTTGGCCGCCCTGCAGAAGAAGCGATTTCGCCCAGCCTATCAGCTTCTCGGGCCCGATAACCTCCAGGGAAAGAACATCCTTGGTCTCCACGCCGTAGCCGGCCAGGAAGCCGGACACGCTCTCTTTCAGCGCGGTCCAGCTCTCTTCGTACATCGGAAGACGCTCCTTCAGATGCACGATGGAAACGCCGGCGAGCGTGACCGCCCCCGCCCCGACGGCGATCGCGAGCAAAGCGGTGATCAGAATGGCCGCGCCGCCCGGCACGCGCTTTCGAATGAGCCAGATGGGCACGGGGCTCAATCCGTACGCGAGAAGAATCGCGAGCAGAATAACGCTCAGAAACGATCCCATCGCTCTCGCGCCGAAGATGATGACCACGAGACACGCCGCTTTTGCGAGAAATCCGCCCATAGCACGCTTCCCTTTCTCTGCCGCGGGATTATATCGTATGTCCGGCGATAATGAAGCTCATTATTTTCTTTGCCGATGATCGGGTTTTGTGCGCTACAATGGCAGTCCGCCTATGGATCGAACACGAAGAATTGCGTGCCTCGTTCTGCTCGCCGCCGTGCTCGCCGCCGTGCTCGCGGGCCGGGCGAGCGGAGAGTCGCCGTATCGGCTCGGCTGGTCGAAAGACGGCCGGATCGCCGGCGCAAGCGCCGTGGCGGGCGTCGGCGCCGCGCTCGCCGGCCGGACGCCCGAACCCCTCACCGTGCCGGAAATCAATGAATTATCGCGCGGGTCGATCAACCCGTTCGATCGGAGCGCGACCTGGAGATATTCCGATAGGATCGGCGAGGCGAGCGACGTTCTTCTCGGCGCGGTCGTTGCGGCGCCCCTCGCTCTCATGCTCGATGCCCGCGTTCGCGAGGATTGGGAGACGTGCACGCTGATGTACGCGGAAACGATGGCGCTTGCCGTCATCCTTCCCGCCTTCGGAAAAGGAACGGTCGATCGAATCCGTCCGTTCGTCTACAATCCGGACGCCCCGATGGACAGAAAAACGACGAGCGACGCGAGAAAATCCTTTTTCTCCCGGCATACGTCCGTAGCCTTCGCCTCGGCGGTGTTCGTGTCCACGGTCTATGGGGATTATCATCCCGGTTCGGCGGCGGGACGGTGCCTCTGGGCGGGGTCGATTCTCGCGGCGGCGGCGGTCGGAGCCATGCGTTACGAATCGGGGAAGCATTTTCCGACCGATATCGTCGCCGGCGCCGCCGCCGGAAGCGCCGTCGGATATATCATTCCGCGGATTCACCGCATCGGGGGCGAGAGGCTGAGCCTTCGCCCCGACTTCAGGGGCTCCCGCCCCGGCCTCGCCCTCGAGCTGAGAATATAGCGCGCGGCGCCGAGACGGACCCGACGACGCGAACCGCGAGCTCAGAACGGATCCGGCACCTCAACATCCGTTTCCGTCACGATGTCCACGACGATGCAGCCTTTCCACGCGAACTGGATCGGCTCGCCCGAGTTCGGAGAATGCGGTCCCACGCCGGTGTTGACCACTCTGAACGTGAGAACCGGATTCCCGCGAACCCCGCCCGCGATGAAATCCGCGAGCGCCTTATTGAGGATTTCGACGCCGGCCCGGTTCAGGGTCGCCGGTATCTTCTTTCCGAGAGCGGCCGAGATCGAAACGTCCGTGTACTCCCAGAGCGTCGCCGGACCTTCGATAATAACGCCGGGAGCGGAAGCATCCTCCCACTCGACGGTGATCGAGCCGGTGATGATCCAGTCGTCATGAGCCGGATCCAGCTCGGTGACGCCGTAGGACGCGCTCACGAGCCTGGCGCTCACGATCTTGTCCCGGGACACGCCGTTCTCGTCGAGGATCTCGTTTATCTTGTCGGCGTAATTGACCGTCCCCGAATTGCCGTACAAAACCGTGTCATGATCTTCCAGAAAATCCACGCACGTCGTCTCGTTCACGACAAGCTCTATGACGCGATCTTCCATGATGCAGCCGCCCGCAACCTGGATGAGCCCGAACAGGAAGAGAAGAAAACCCGTTTTCCTCAATGCTGCCTTCATATACCTCACGCTCCTATCCCTTGAAGCCTTTCGTCAGATGCCGAAGCCGAGTCCGAGTGCGAAGCTGTTCTGACCGGCGATGTTGTATTCGGCGAATCCTTTGACGACCGGAAACTCGAGCATGAGCCCGAGCGTCAGATGCATCGAGCTTTCCTTCTCGAAATCGACGTCGATATCAATGGGCGTGTCGGATGCCTTGCTCTCGTAGGAGACGCTCATCGAATGCGTATCGTAGGAGACCCCCGCGTACGGCTCGAAGAACATCGCCATCTTCTTGCTCGCCTGCACGCCGATCGATAACGTCTTCGAGGAGATGAGCTTGTCCCCCTCCTTGTTCTCGCCGAGAGAGAACGTCTGCCAGAAAAAGCCGGCGGAGAGATTCACGGGAAACAACGGCGGCAGGTATTGGGATATGCTGTGCTTCAGACCGATGCCGAAAAGGCTGATGTTGCCGAGCTCGGTGCCCGACGAATCGTCCGACCCTCCAATGTTGAGCGCGAAGTATCTCAGAATCACCTCCGTGCCGAACACGCCGCCCACCCGAAGCTGGGGAGCGGCGAGCGCGAAGGAGTTGAGATCGAAGCCGCCGGGAAAGAAGAACGCCGTGCTATCAGCCGCTTCCACCATGAGCGCCTTTCCGGAGCCGACGACGGTTGGCGCGTTTGCGTACGTCTTCGGAGTGAATCCCCGCTCGGTGACCGCGCGGAAGGTCCTGTCATCGTCGCCGAAGATGACGCTCATGATCTGGAGCTCGAGTCGTATCTTCGGCCCCATCTTCGGAATCGACGCGGTACGGAAGATGCCGGTGTTGAGATCGGCGCCGAACGCGCTGGAGAACGGCTGCAGGTAACCCTTGGCGTTCGCGCCCGTGTACGCCGAAAGCTGGTCCTCGATCTGCGCCGCGAGCGGCGGGGCGAAACAGAGAAGCAGAACGAGAGCCGCAATTCCCTTTTTCAGAAGACCGCCGAAAGTCATGCTTACCCCTCCTTCGTTGAGATTGCACGAGCATCAAAAGGATTATTACTCTACCACGGAATATCCGAAAAACAAGTGCTTTCCGTTAGCGTTTCCGTTGGCGAGACGTTCGCGAGAGTTCATGCCGGGCACAATTCTGAAACAAAAACGGCTTCGCTAAGGTCAAAAGATCGACGCTAATCGCAACTTACTATTAGTCGATGCGTATAAGTGATAGTCGTTTTTACCGAGGGGGACCGTTCATGAGACGAAGATATCTGTTGCTGATCGTTTTCGCGACGCTGGCCCTCGTCGCCGGGGCCCTGGGCTGCGGCAGGAAGGGGAGCTCGAAAGCCAACGGGAAGAAGGATGACAAGGTCGTCGTGCCGGTGGAGGTGGCGGCCGTAACGAAAGGCACCATAGCGGCTTACTTCACGGGTACCGCCACGATAGGCGCCGAGCAGGAGACGGGCGTCGTCGCAAAGGTCGGAGGCGTCGTCAAGGAGATCATGGTTGAGGAGGGGCAGTACGTGAAGGAAGGGGACGTCCTCGCCAAGCTCGACGACGAGAAGATCGCCGTGCAGCTCGCCCAGGCAAAGGCCGCTCTCGAGAAGCTCAAGACCAGCTACGAGCGGAACGTCGACCTGCACAAACAGAGCCTCATCAGCACGGAGATGTTCCAGCAGAGCAAGTATGACTACGAGAGCCAGAAGGCGAACTACGACCTCGCCGAGCTGGAGTTCAGATACGCCACGATCCGCACGCCGATCGGCGGGGTCGTCGCGGAACGGCTCATCAAGGTCGGAAACATGGTTCTTGCGAACCAGGCGGTGTTCCGCGTGGCCGGGCTCGATCCGCTCATCGCGGTTCTGCACGTGCCCGAGCGGCAGCTCGGAAAGCTCCGCACGGGGCTCCCCGCGCAGCTCACGGTCGACGCGAGCTCGACCGAGCCCTTCACCGGGCATATCGAACGCATCAGCCCCGTCATCGATCCCGCGACGGGGACGGTCAAGGTGACCGTCGAGGTGCGAGACCCGTCGAGGCGCCTCAAGCCCGGGATGTTCGCCCGGATCAACATCATCTACGACGTCCACGATAACGTGCTCACGGCGCCGAAGGATGCGATCATATCCGAGGATCGGGAGAACGCGGTCTTCGTGGTGCGCGACAGCGTCGCGTACCGCCAGATCGTCACGACCGGTTACGTGAACACGACCGCGATCGAGGTGCTCACCGGTCTCAAGCCGGGCGACACGATCGTGACAACGGGCAAGGCGAGTCTGAAGGACAGCGCCAGGGTTCAGATCGTCAAGCGATAACGGCATCAACCGGAAGCAGTCGCCGATGAATATCATAGAATTCTCAGTGAAGCGCCGCGTGACGGTCGCGATGTTCACGCTGGCCGTCATTCTGTTCGGATTCGTCTCGTTCTTCCGGCTCAAGATCAACCTGCTCCCCGAGCTCAGCTACCCGACGCTCACGATCCGCACCGAGTACGTCGGCGCCGCGCCCGCCGAGATAGAGAATCTCATCTCGAAACCGATCGAGGAGGCGCTCGGCGTCGTCAAGAACGTGAATCGCGTGAGCTCCATTTCGCGATCGGGGCAGTCGGATGTCGTCCTCGAGTTCGGTTGGGGCACGAATATGGATTACGCGGGGCTCGACGTGCGGGAGAAGCTCGACGCGCTCGAGCTGCCGCTCGAGATCCAGCGGCCCACGATCCTGCGCTTCGATCCATCGCTCGACCCGATCATGCGATTCGGATTCTACCGGAAGACGGCCACGGGGAACGCGGCGAGGAACGGCGCTCCGAAGACCGGCGCGGCGGGCGACTCGGTCGTCTTCAACGAGGACGAGCTCAAATCGCTGCGGCGATTCGCCGAGGAGGAGATCAAGAAGGAGCTCGAGGCGGCGCTCGGCGTGGCGGCGGTAAAGATCAGCGGAGGCCTCGAAGACGAAATCCAGGTCTTCATCGACCAGGGACGTCTCGCCCAGATCAACGTGCCGATCGAGCAGCTCTCCCGACAGATCGGCGCCGAGAACGTGAACCTGTCCGGCGGCCGGCTCGAGGAGGGCACGCAGCAGTACCTCGTCCGCACGCTGAACCAG
>JAPLKY010000259.1 GCA_026387805.1 Candidatus Krumholzibacteriia bacterium | reverse complement strand
TCCGAAGGGATGCTGAGGCCGTTGTAGCGGCACGCCGCGAACCCGAGGCACTTGCTCACGACGACCGTGGGTCTGGCGGGAGAGTCCATGAGATCCTCCTGTCGCGCAATCTCAGCGGTTCAAAAAATAGATCGACGCGTTGAGAACGGTCGCGAAGCTGACCCAGAGGATGTAGGGCACGAGGAGTACCGCGGCCACTCGCGAAACCGGCGCAAAGGCGGCGATCGAGGCGGCGATCATGGCCCAGAGCGCGACGATGACGACGAGCCCGGCGAGCGGCGACTCCGCGCCGAAGAACGCGAACGACCAGAAGGTGTTGAGGACGAGCTGCGCGAGAAAGACGGCGAGCGCGACCTTGACCCCTTTTGCGGCGAGTCCCTTTCTCCAGACGAGGTACAACGCGATCCCCATCATCAGGTAGAGGAGCGTCCACACGGGGCCGAAGAGCCGGCCCGGAGGGGTAAACGAAGGCTTGTGGATCCCCGCGTACCATCCGTCGATCTTCGGCGTCGTGAAGAACGATCCGATGAAGCCGGCGAGCATGCAGAGCACGACGCTCGCCGCGAGCTTGATCGATTGAACGGGAAAAAGGCTAGGCATCGAGCTCTCTCTTTTCCCCTTCGATGAAGCGAAATGGCGCCACATCCTGAAGCGTTTCGATGCATCCGATATAGCGGCCGCTCCCGTCGCGGATCGCGAAATAGTCGACGAGGAGCTTCCGCGGGACGCCATCGTCAATCCGATTGTACCAGAAGCGCGCGCTCTCCCGCTCCCCTGCTTTCATCTCGCTGAGAAGTCTCTCGACCATGTCGAGGCTCTTCACGGAGTGGCATGCGCGGACGTCGGTGCCGAGCACCTTCTCCGCGCGTTCGAAGAACCGCGGCCTCTGCGTGTTCCACCAGACGATGCGGTCGTTCTCGTCAAGAACGGTCATCTCGAGCGGAATCGTCTCGAGAACGGCGTCGACGATTTCGCGCGGAAGCTTCCCCTTCATACGATATGCACCTCTTTCTTTCCTTCAATCACGCGGCCGATCGGAAACGGATCCCAGCGATAAGAACCGTTCGCGACCGCCTTGTCGGCGCCGGCGGGGACGATGACTACCATGCCGATTCCCATGTTGAACACGCGGTTCATCTCGGTTTTATCGACGCGGCCGCGCTTCTCGAGGAATTTGAAGAGAGGCGGCGCCTCCCATTTCGAGGAATCGATCTCGACCGCGGCTCCGGCGGGGAGTATGCGCGGGATGTTCTCGAGGAGGCCCCCGCCCGTGATGTGGGCGAGCCCCCTGATCTCGACGCGCGAGCGCAGATCGCGAATCTCGGGAAGGTAGCTCCGGTGCACGGCGAGCAGCGCCTCGCGGACACTGGCGCCCGTCCCGGGGAGCTCGTCTTCGATCGAGAGCTTCGCCTCCTCGAAAACGATCCTGCGCGCGAGGGAATAGCCGTTCGTGTGAAGGCCGCTCGACGGAAAGGCCCAGATGGCATCCCCTGGCCGTATCGAGCGCCCGTCGATGAGCCGGGCGCGATCGACGACGCCGACGATGCACCCGGCGAGATCGTACTCTCCCCCGCCGTAGAATCCGGGCATCTCCGCGGTCTCGCCGCCGATGAGCGCGCAGCCGTTCTCCGTGCACGCCAGCGCGATCCCCTTCACAACCTCGGCGACGATCTCCGGATCGACGACGCCGCTCGCGATGTAATCGAGGAAGAAGAGCGGCTCGGCGCCCTGGACGAGGATGTCGTTCACGCAGTGGTTCACGAGATCCTCGCCGACCGTATCGTGCTTCTTCGCGAGAAAGGCGACCTTGAGCTTCGTCCCGACGCCGTCCACGCTCGAGACGAGCACGGGGCTCTCGAGCCCGCGCGGCATCTCGAAGAGGCCCCCGAAATTTCCGATCTCCGAGAGCACTGCCTTCCCCCACGTCCCCCGCGCGAGCGCCGCGATCTTCTTCTTCGCCCTGTTCGAGGCGTCGATATCGACGCCCGATTCCTTGTATTTCGAACCCGCCATGCGATCCTCCCGTTGATAATGCTGAGCGCATTATACCGGAAACGGCTGCCGGGAGAAAGAGATTATGCCGGGGAGCTCGGAGCGGATCAGACCTGCACGTGCTCGACGAGAGAGTTGTAGATCTCGGTCGTGGCGTCCGCCTCGACGATGAGCGGGAACTCGCCCTTCCAGTAGAGATCGAGGAGGATCGTGGCCACCTGCATGTCGAACTGCTTCCCCTTGTACGTCTCGAGCTCCTTGATCACGCGATCGATGGGAAGCGCCTTGCGGTAGGGACGATCCGAGGTCATCGCGTCGAAGGCGTCGACGACGTTGAGAATGCGGGCCGCGAGCGGCACCTCTTCCCCCTTGAGGCCGCGGGGATAGCCGTTCCCGTCGGGCCGCTCGTGATGGCTGCGGATCACATCGGAGGCTTCCTTGAGGAACTTGAGCTGATCGACGATGTCGGCGCCGACGTTCGGGTGCGCTTTCAGGGAGCGCCATTCCTCGTCGGTGAGCGGGCCCACCTTGAGGAGAACGTCGTTCTGCACGGCGATCTTCCCGATGTCGTGGAGAAGCCCCGCGTACTCGAGCATCTCGAGGTCCCGCGACGACATTCCCATCGCCCGCGCGATGCGGAGCGCGTACCGGGAGACCCTGAACGAGTGGCCGTGCGTGAACGGATCCGAAGCGTCGATCGCGGAGGTGAGCGCGGCGACGGTGTTGATGTGCGCCTCGCGCATGTCGAGGTAGAGCTGGAACGAGTAGCGCGCGAGGAACAGCGGAATGATGAAAAGGGCGATCGTCCAAACGCCCGAATTCGCATAGAGGAGGGCGATGATCGCGGCCACGGGAAGGAACGCGAGGATGTGGAAGAAGTTCCACATGTAGTTCTGTCTCCAGACGAGGAGCGGATTTCTTCCGTCCTCGTCGGAGAGAGAGATCACGAGGCTGACCGCCCACGTATTGAAAAGGTAGTAGACGAC
>JAPLKY010000162.1 GCA_026387805.1 Candidatus Krumholzibacteriia bacterium | reverse complement strand
GGGGGAAGAGTCGATGCTTTCGATATCGGTCAGACCGCGCGTCGGCTCGCGCCGCGGACGGATACACTTGAAGGATTATTGCGCGGGAGGAGACGTTCCCAAGGGATACATGCTCGACAGGTTCGCGCGCTCGCGGGAGGGCGCGCACACGTCCACCGACCGGGATTCGATCAGTCTCAGATTGCCGTTGAATCCTCCCTTCGACCGGGGAAAGGACCTCATTCATCCGCTCCATATGCTGATCGAGCGTTCGACTCTCGATCGCATCCCGCTGCACATCGTTTCGACGCGGATGGCCGGAGCGTCGTCCGACGCCCGGAAATTCGCGCGCCTGTTCGAGTCGAATCTCTGCGGGCTGTGCGGCAAAAGCGAGTGGATCGTCGTGCGGGGTTGGGAGCCGGGGAACTTCGATGTGCTCGTCGTCGGGGCCTCGCGCGAGCGCATCGACGACGCTATGGAGAGTCTTCGCAAGCGATTCGCGCGATGCTGCAGGGAACGCGGCGAGGAGCTCTATCCCGCGATTCGGTGGGAGATCAGGTACAGCCACGAGCCGGATGCGGCGGGCGAACCCGCGGAATGCGCGATGCTCGAGACGCTCGTCTGACGATCGTCCGGAGATCAATCAACACAAGAGAATAATCAACGGCGGGTCGAAAGCAATTCTTTGTGCGCGCGACTTTCCTCGAGATCCATCACGGAATCCTCGTGCGGCTTCATCGAGAGGAGAAGCAGGCTCAACTGGTCCGTGATCGTGCGGCGCACGTTCGGAAGATGATTGTGGAAGAAGAATCGGCCCGAGCGAATGTCCATGAGCTTGTGAAACGCGATCTTGCCGGTAAGCCCGTCGCACCGGGCATGTATGATCTCGCCTTTCTCGAAGTAAATCTCCCCCTTCGCGTCGGAGCTCACGACGATCAGCCGTCCCGTTCTGAGGTTGCCGTTGATGAGCGATACGATGTCGAGTATGGGGATGACGGTGATCGTCCCTTCGAGGGGGTAGCTCCGCCGCGCCATCCTGCGCCGGACGTCGATCACGAGAACGCAGAGAACGGCTCCGAGCACGGCGAGCGAGAGGTGGGCGAAGAGGAAGTGTCCCACCGCGGCGAGCGGTCCTTTCGAGCTATCGATGACCTTGCGTCCCTCCGCGACGACGGCGGGCGCCGGTCTGCTCTCGCGCTTCGCCGGCGGGGTGGCCTTCTCGTCCTCGGAGCGATTCAAATCGGCGAGCCGTTCCTGCGCCCACGAGTTCGCGGGATCCGCCTTGATCAGCGTCCCGAGGGCCTCCCGCGCCTTGCCGGGTCCGATCGACGTCGTGTCGAGAAGGGCGATCTGGGCATCGGTCAGAAGTTTCTCGAGCCGCGCATCGTGCGCGGGTTTTTCCATCCGGGCCGCCAGGGAGGCGATCTCGGCGTTGCCGGGATCGACGACGCGCACCTTCTCGACGTACTGCCGCGCCGTTTTCAGGTTTCCCTTCTCGAGATGACATTTCGCCATCGCGACGAGCGCGGCGGGATCATCGGGCTTGAGCCCGAGATAGGCCGATAGCTTGGGAATCGCGAGGTCATATTTTCCGGAGTCCAGGTATCCGCGCGCCTCGGCGAAGATCGTGCGCGCGAGGGAGCCCTCGATCTGCGCGAGTTTCTCCCGCGCCCAGGAGGCCCGGGGGTCCTGTTTCAACCCGCGGATGAGGATCTCTCGCGCGTAATCGAGCTCTCCGCGCGACTCGTAGATCTGCGCGAGCTGCCAGATGGCCGACGTGAACTCGGGATCGCTCGAGAGCGCATCCTTGAGCAGACCTTCCGCTCCGCCGTAGTCTCCGCGCGAAAGGGCTTTCTGCGCGTCGACGAAGAGCGCCTCGGCCTGCGCGCGTGGAGCGGGCTCCGGTTGCGCCTCGACGAGCCCCGAGACGAGCGTCAGAATGATCGCGCAAATGACGACACGGAATCTCATCGTATTCCTCCGAATGCATCTTTTCGCAAATACCGTTCCATATGGGCCGGAAATAGCCGCCGAACGGACGATTTCGAGAATTCTTCTCTCTTTTTCGGGATGATTCTCCTCGGGCAGCCGCCCGTGCATCGGCTAACTGAACGCCTGTCAAGTATATGATTGATTTTCAAGCTTCGCATTTGCTACCATGCCCCACGTTGACCCTAACAGGGGGTAGCAATGCAGCAGCCCTTTCGTGAAGTCTTTTGGAATATCGGATATCACTATGTTTTTTATTCACTTGCGGCCGCGGCGACCGGCGTCTGCCTGTACGGTCTTCTCCGGCGTTGGCGGTTTTGGCGCTCGGGATGGCGCGAGAGGCGCGACGGCGGCTTCGACGCGGGGCTCTTGCTCCAGCGCATCTTCTTGAATACCTCGATCTTCAAGGGGGACCCCCTCGGCGGCCTCACGCACGTGTGCATCATGTGGGGTTTCCTGATTCTCTTCTTCGGCACGGCCCTTTCGACCGTCGATCACTGGATAATCTCTTACCTCAGGGGCGACCTCTATCTTGCCTATGCGTTCGTGCTCGACGTCGCCGGTGTCGCCCTCATGGCCGGCGTGGCGCTCGCGTATCTCCGGCGATACGCGTTCAAGCGCGAGAAGATGGTCACGATCGTTCGCGACCACGTCGTGCTCGCGCTCCTCTTCTTCATCGCGCTCACGGGATTCATGGTCGAAGGATTCAGGCTTCGCGCGCAAACGCTTTCCTGGCACGAGCCGTCCCCGGTCGGGCAATGGATCGCGGGCGTTTCCGGCCTGTCCGTGCCGGAGGCTCTCGCCGCGCATCGGCTGTGGTGGTGGATCCACGCGGCGTCGAGCCTGTTCCTCATCGCGTATCTTC
>JAPLKY010000078.1 GCA_026387805.1 Candidatus Krumholzibacteriia bacterium | reverse complement strand
CCAGTCCTCCATCCGCGTTCCGAAGAAATCGTTCGTACCCCTCGGTCTCGTGTATTTCATACCTTCTCCGGACGCCTGGCGAGCCCTCGGTAGCGTCTCATGCCGATCAGAGCTCCGGTCACGATGCCCGCCATATCGGCGGTCCAGTCCCAGATATTGGCATCGCGCCCGGGAATATACGCCTGATGATACTCGTCGATGCTCGCGATGGCGAGCCCCGTCGCGAGAACGACGAACCAGGCCGGAAAGCCCATCCGCCATCGTTCGCCGCGAATCCCGCGGTAGAAGAGAAAGGCGAGGATCAGGTACTCCAGATAATGAGCGACCTTGTCGGAATAGGGCGGCATGCCGAACGGATCCGCCGACAACCGGGGAATCGACGATCCCACGAATATGAGAATCACCCAGACGAAAAAAGGGAGCCATTGCTTCAGGGTCTTCAATTGCACCGCGTCTTCCTCGTTTCCGGCCCGGCGAGCGCCGCCGCAGAGAACGTTCTAATATACCGTCCGCGTGCGCTTCGGTCAACCACGGAGCCTCGCCGTCATCGCGCGGAATCCCGGCGAACGTCCCCGGCTCCTCCCCGGGGAGCGGCGGTCGCCGCGGGCGGAATCATCGCGTCGAGCTTCCCGATGAGCTCGAGATCGCTCTTCCGGGGCGCATAGAAACCGGCGATTCCGAGCGCGGAGAGCTCGCTTCGAAGCGAATGGGGCACGCGATCGAAGACGCGCGGCAGATGTCGTGCGAAGTTCCTCCGGTCTTGCGTGTACGATGAGGGCTCGTAGGCGATAACGATCTCGGGAAGCGCTTCCCCCTCGCAGAGGACGTCGATCTCGCCGTCCCGCACGATGCCGGCCTTCTTCAGCGCCTGCAGGCGTTCGAGGGAAATGCCGCCCGCGTCGTAGGCGCCGAACAGCACGCCGAACACGACGCGCTCCTCGCCCGGGTACGAACCGGCGAATTCGATCGATGCCTCCGAGAGGGCGTACCCCGACCGCTCGAGCGCGCGGTACGGAGCGAGAAAGCCCGCGGCCGAGCGGGCGGAGCCGAAAACGATTCGCGCTCCGCGGGCGGGGAGCGCCGTGACGCCCGCTTTCACGAGGACGGAGCTCCGCGAATAGCGGTGCGCCTCCCTTTCGGCCGCGAGGAGCGCGCATCCGAGATTCCCCCGCGCCAGCGGCGCGGAGAGCTCGAGCGACGTCATGATGTAGAAATCGCACCCGGCGATCTTCTGACCGGGCCGAAGGTACCGCCAGCGAATGTCCCCGCACCCCTTGGTTCTGCAGAACTCGGAGAACTGATCGAGCGTGCTTCCGACGCGCGCCGAGTCGAACGTGCAGACGCCGATCACGACGGGCGTGTGCGCCATATCATCCGCTTTGAAGAACAGCGCCCCGAAGGCGAGCGCGATGATCGCGGAGAATACGATGCCCGTCCCCCACCGGTTCAGACAGGATGAGATCACCCGGTAGCTGCGGTCCAGTATGTTCGCTCTCCCGCCGTTTTCCATGAGTGCGGCCCTATCGCTTTGGAACGACATTCACCTCGAAGGAATCCACGTCGATCGAGAACGTATCGATCCCCTGCGGAACGATGACCTCCGGTTGGATCCGACTCGTCCCCCGCGTCCCGGGAGGAATGCTGAGAATGATGGACAGGTCGTCGTTCACGAGCCCGTCGATGAGTTCCTCGGGTCCCTCAACGGTGAGCGAGGCGGTCGACGGCGAGTACTCGATCAGGAAGCCTTCCTCCTCCTGAAGCAGAGTCGGCGGTATCCCCGGCATCGTCCGGACGGCTCTCTTCGCTATCCCGATCTCGATGCGAACGCTCCGGGGAACCACCTCGCACCCCTCCCCGACGCGGAGCATCGCCTCCTGCGAAAACCCGCTCCGCCTGTTTTTCAATTCTATCGGCTCCGTCTCGACGGATGCAATGCCGCTCATCGCCGCCGCCGTGCCGCGCACGAGCACCCGGGCGGGATTGACGGACGGCTGACCGACGATGATCATTTCCTCCGAAACCGATCCGCGGAACACGGGAGTGACCGGCACGAATGCGCTGACGATCCGCTCGAAATCGAGCGTCAGCGATTTCGGAGAGGTGATCGCCGCGTCCCCGGCGGGAAATCCCGAAGGCAGATTCAGGATCGCCACCGAGAGCGGCACGACGACTCTCCCCTCTCTCGCGCCGCCGAGATCGACGGTTCCCCTGATCCTGCTCAGAAACCGGAGCTTCATGAGCTCGCTTCGCGCGCCCCGCATCGTGATCGAGATCTCTTTCGGCACTTCGCTCGCGACGGTGAGACTCTCCGGAATATTGGCGAGATCGAGCGGGACCCTGAAGGTCTGTTTCTCCCCGATCTGGGCGGTCACGTAGAGCCAGAGAATGATCGCGAAGAGGACGGAAACGATCTTGATCCCGATATTCGCCGTTACGGCCCGAATCAGATTCTGGAAGCGCACGACACGACCTCGCTTATTCCCCGGCGGCCGAGCCCGCCTGGTCAGGGTGCTTTTCGAGGAATGAGACGATCCCTTCGGCGAGCGATTTCGCGAGCCACGACAGGTAGCCGTCCTTTGAAACGATCTGCGCCTCCTTGCGATTCGAGAGATAGCCTCCCTCGACGAGAATCGAGGGCATCGCGATGCCGCGCAGCACGATCAACGGCGCCTGCTTGACCTTCCTGAACGGGATGGGCGGATCCGCGCGAAGCACCGAAGCCACCTCGTCCGCGAGCACTGAACTCCGCTGTATCGCGTTTGCGAGGCTTACGTCGAACAGGATCGATTTGAGATCGTCGTTGAAGCCGGCGCTGTCGGCGCCCGCCTCGAGGAGCAGATTCTCGCGCTCCGCGACGGCCGCCGCATTGTCGTCCGAGGCCTGCAGCGAAAGAAAGTAGAGCTCGAGGCCTCGAATCTTCCGGCTCGGGTTCGAGTTGAAATGCAGACTGACGAAGAGCTCGCCTCCCATCTCTCGGGCGAACGAGACGCGCCGGACCCAGTGCACGTCGCGATCGCTGTCCCTCACGAGAATCGCGCGATACCCCGAACGCCTCTCGATCTCGGCCTTGAGCATCTTCGCGAGCTTCAAGTTGAGCGTTTTCTCCTGGATACCGCTGCGCGATATCGTTCCGGGCGCATCTCCGCCGTGCCCGGGATCGATAATGACGATACGATCCCCTTCGCGCGCGCGGACCGCCGGTTTCGGCCTCTCCTCGGGATTCGCGTCGCCGGCGGCCTTCTTCGCGACGCTTCCCTCGCCGCCGGCCTCCGGCTTGGCTACGTCTATGACGATGCGATGCGGCTTGCCTGAATCCGGCCTCAGGGCAAAATGGGTGAATGCAGCCCGACGGGAGAGATCGAGAACCACCTGGGCGCCGGTTTTCAGACCGTGCACGCGGATCCGCTCGAGCACGCCGTCCCCCACCTCGACGTTCCGGACGCCATCGGCCAGCCGGCAACCCGGCAGATCGACGACGATCCGGAAGGGGCCGTCGGCGGTCCGGATCGAGTAGCGCGACTCGCCGCTCAGATCGAGTACGATCCGCGTGCGGTCGCTTTCCGTGCGAAAACGAATCTCCTTCACCGACCGCGATGCCGCGGAGGCGCATGAGAAAACGCCCGCGCACTGACAGGCGATGATGAAGACGGTGAGCGCAGCTCGAAGAATAAAAAATGCCATTCGATACCTCGAAAAACGCGCCTGGCCTCTCTGCCGCAATCGATCGCGGCACGAGTCTAAGCGGTCATGGCCCGACTGACAACAGAAATTGAAGGGGTTGAAGGGGTTTTGTCACCCGGCCGATTCGCCGGATCAATCGAAGGAGGTGCCTTGCGGAATCACGTACTGCAGCGGATCGCGATGCACCTTGCGGAACAGAACCTCGTAGTGAAGATGGCTGCCCGTCGAATGTCCCGTATTTCCCACCAATCCGATGATCTCCCCGCGTTTCACCTTCTGTCCGCGGGTCACGAGGATCTTCGAAAGATGCGCATACCTCGTCGTGAACCCGTTCTCGTGGCTCACTTCGATCATGAGGCCGAATCCCCCGTTCCTCCTCGCCTGGCTCACCACACCCCCAGCGCTGCTCATGACGGGGCTTCCCATCCGCGCGCGATAATCGAGCCCCGAGTGATGAACGGCCTCGCCAAGAAACGGATCCATCCTCCGTCCGAAACGGCTTGAGAGAAATCCCCCCACGAGGGGACGTATCGATGGCGTTCCGTTCCGGATCTTCTCTTCCTTTTCGAGGACCGACATGACTTCCGAGTAGCTTGCGAGTTGGATCTCCGTCTGCCGGAGCATCTGGTCGAGACTCTCGTCGATGGTGTCGAACGCGCTGTCGGGGTAAGCGGTTTCCATCCGATCGAGGCCCCGTTCCGCTCCGCCGATGCCCGCCTGCCAGACGTCCGCTGAAAGCGGTTCCAGGCTCGCGATCAGGCGCGCCCGATTCTGGAGCTCGAAGCTCAGATCCATCCTGGCCTCCAGGTTGTCGACCTCCGCGCGGAAGCGGCCGAGCTCCTCCGAGAGGCGGGCGTTTTCCGTTCTCAGACTCCTGACGGAAATACCGTTGGAGATCCGGCCCGCGCGGGTGGCCAAGAGAACGACAGCGGAGACGAGGAGGGCGGCGGCGATGACGACGCTCATGGCGAGGACGCGTGGCACGCGCATCGTCTTCACTCCCGCATTCGCCCCACGCACCCACAGCACGTGGAAAGAGCGATCCATCTGGCCTCCGCGCTTGTAGATTTCGGATAACCCCCTGTTTACTTAATAACCTAGTAATCGCCCATCATGGGTGTCAAGCGATTAATCCCTCCCACCCGCCGAAGCTGCAAACGCCGTACCAGAGAGGGCCGGGAGGGTATGAAAAAAGGGCGGTGGAAAAGGTTTTCCGCCGCCCTTCATAATCGATGTCCGGCCCGGATCAATCCTGCACGTACCCCTTCAGGTACTTGCTGCGGGAGTTGTGCCGCAGACGCAGGATGGCCTTCTCCTTGATCTGCCGGATCCGCTCCCTCGTGAGGTTCATCCGCTTGCCGATCTCTTCGAGCGTCAGCGGCTCCTCCCCTTCGATGCCGAAGTAGAGGGAAAGAATCTGGCGCTCCCTGTCGGTCAGCGTATCGAGCGCCTTCTGCATATCGTCGCTGAGCGCGTTCACGTACGTTTGCTCGTCGGGAGATTCGAGATTATCGTCGGCCAGATAATCGACGAGCGAGTTCTCTTCCTGATCGTTGCTGAACGAGGCATCGAGCGAGAGATGGCTGTTCGCTATCTGCATCGTATCCCTTACCTCGTCGTGAGGGAGCTTCAGCTTGTCGGCTATCTCCGAGACCTCGGGACTGCGTCCGAGCTCCTGATCGAGCTGCCGCGCGGCCTTGCCGATGCGGTAGAGCGTTCCCGCCCGGTTGAGCGGAAGACGCACGATCCGCGACTGCTCGGCGAGGGCTTGAAGCATCGCCTGGCGTATCCACCACACGGCGTACGAAATGAACTTGTAGCCTCTCTTCTCGTCGAACCGGTACGCGGCCTTGATGAGGCCGAGATTCCCCTCGTTCACGAGATCGGCGAGAGAAAGTCCCTGATTGACGTACTGCTTGGCAATGGAGACGACGAAGCGAAGGTTCGCCTTGACGAGCGCGTGAAGCGCCTTCTCGTCGTTCTTGCGGATCCGCCTGGCGAGATCGCGCTCCTGCTCTCTCGTCAGAAGAGGAGTGTTGTTGATCTCCTTGAGATAGAGGTCGAGGCTCCTCTCGCCTATGTATTCGCCGCTCTCCCTGTTTTCCGAGTACATCTGTTCCTTTTCCCTCAGTTCATCCTCATTCATAATAAACCGCCTTCAATACCCGCACGGTTTCCTTCGTATCCGTCTTAGACCACCCACAAGGTACGTACACCTTGCGCACCAAAAAGTTCTCTTATTTCGGTGGGGTTCTAAGTGCAGGTATCGTCGGCGAAACGATTTACTCTCCTGGCACAACTGCCCTGTCACCCATGCAAGTAAGAGTGTACCCGGATGCGGGAATTATGTCAAGAATTATTCTTGGAAAATTGCATATTTTCCACGCTTCCCATTCGGCGGCGGTTCGGGGATGCCTCTATGCCGTAACGATCTATATTTCAATGCATTATAACGATCCAGGCCCCGGGATCGCCATGGAAAGCGCGCCCCCGGCTGCCCACGCCGGGCCTCGCGGGGGTTTTTCGCTTGCCATCCCCGTTCGATTCTGCAATAGAATCCAGTACCGTATCTCGAAGCCTTTCGCCCCGGCCGGAGCAGAATCTATATGAGAGAATCCGTATTCTTCGTTTCGGACACCCATTTCAAATACGACGCCTCGATACTCGACGAACGCATGAAGCGCGACCGCTTCATCTCCTTCCTCGCGGGCATCGAAGGAGCATCGAGGCTCTACCTCCGCGGAGACATTTTCGATTTCTGGTTCGAATACCGCAGCGTCGTGCCGCGATACTACCGGGACGTGCTCGACGCTCTCTCGTCCCTCAGGAGAAGCGGCACCGAGATATATATCGCCGGCGGCAATCACGACTTCTGGCTCGGATCATTCGTCTCCGAAACGCTCGGCTTCACGATCCTTCCCCCCCTCGTCACCCATACGATCCAGGGAATCAACGTGACGATGACGCATGGCGACGATCTTCTTCCCGGCGACCGGGGCTATAAGATCCTCAAGGCCGTCATCCGAAGCCGGCTCGCCGTCGCCGCGGCTCGAGCCGTCCACCCCGACGCGCTCTTCGCGCTCGCGAGGCGCTTCTCGAGAGCGAGCAAGGGGATCACGGAGAAGAAGACCGAGCGCGCCGCGAAAACGCTCCTCGCCATGGCGAACGATGCGTTCTTCCGGTGGGGCAACGATGCCTTCGTCACGGGACACATCCACTCTCCCCGCATCGAGCGCTTCGGAGATCGAACCTTCGTGATACTCGGAGATTGGGAGAAGAGCTTCTCGTTTCTCGAGATACGGGAAGGGCGACTATCGCTCGGATTCTACCGGCCAGGCGAGAAAACATTGATCGAGAACCGGTGAATGTCGCCGAAAACGCTCTCTATCGGCATGAACGCGTAGTCGAATCTGAGATTTCGATACGCGACGCCGAACCCGAACGTCGGACCCTGTATCTGATAGTTGGATTTGTACCCTACGCGCACCGAAGCGAGCATTCGGTAATTGTACTCCATCCCCAGATGCAACTTCGTCGTGCCGTCGTTCGGAAAAACGGCGTCGCTCGCAAGAATAACGTTTCCCTTGAGCCAATCGGCGTCGTAGCGGTACGCGGCCCCTCCCCTGAGCTGAAACGGCGGGTAAAATTTCTCTTCGACGAACTTGGCCATCGGGCCGAGGTTGAGCATCGACGCAGCCAGCGTGAGCCCTTCGATCATGCTCCGGTGGGTAAGCCCGACGTCCACGGCCCATCCGGTCGCCGATTCGAAATCGATCTTCTCGTAGAGGAGCTTCGCCGTAACCCCCGCGGACAGATTCGGCAGCACGTCCATGGCATAACCCGCCGCGCAGGCGAGATCATAGGGGGAAAACGATCCATCGGGGCCGAGCGGCGGAGAATCCGGGTACCGATCCATGGCGCCGTAGTAGACGCCGGTGAAACTGAGCCCGACCGCCCCGCCGAGCATCTCGTTGACGACGGAAACCTGCTCGAAACGCACATCCATGAGCCATTCGGAATGGGTCACGTTGAGATCGACTCCGTCGGCGCTCGCCATCCCGGCCGGGTTGTAGTAAATGCTCGTCGCGTCGTCCGCGACCGCGGTAAAGGCCTCGCCCATCGCGCCCGCCCGTGCGCCGTTTCCGAGTCGCAGAAAGAGAAAGCCGCTCGTGCCGGGCTCGCCGGCGAGGAGGCCGGCGAACGGAAGCGCGACGCCCGCGGCGACCAGAACCGCGATCGAGATTCTCCGGATCATGTTCCCTCCCCGATGTTCATACGATAATAGTAATCCTTTGTGCTCCGGCGGTCAACGGCCGATCGTGCCCCTCTTGCCCGGCGCGGCGCGGAGGGCGCCCTCAGCGGATCACGGCGAATTTCTTCGCTGCGGTCCAGCTCCAGCCGTCGCCGGCGATCTCGACGCGGCAGATATAGACGCCGCCCGAAAACGCGGCGATCGAAAAATGCTCTTCGAATGGAACGGCGCTTCCCGCGAACCAGGAATGATCCCGTGTCCGCTCGACGACCTTCTCTCCCTCCATATTGAAAATGGTCACCGTCACCCGCGCCGGAGCCGATACGAGCACCCGCGCCGTGAATGAGGCGCCGGAGGCCGGATTGGGATACACAATAAAGGTTGAAGGATCGACGCGCTCCGTGCGCGGATTCTCGGGCGCGCCGTGGTTCTCTTGCCGCGCGCTTCCGTCCGAATCGCGCCGGTACATGCGCCACATGTTGTATGGTCTGCTGGAGATCTCGATCCCGGGATCATACCTTCTGATCGCGGATACGGGCGTTGAGACCGCGCCCGTCCCCCCGCTTGCCGCATAGGGTATTGCCGCCGCACAGTCGACGATGTAGAGCGTGTACGACTCCCCCCAAAGAAGCGCACGCGATCCACCGCGCGCCCCCTCCCCCGCGAGGGGCCAGTCACCGGTCTCTCTCCCGCCGAAATCGAA
>JAPLKY010000264.1 GCA_026387805.1 Candidatus Krumholzibacteriia bacterium | reverse complement strand
GCCGATCGCCTCGGCCATCTGCCGCGTTCCGTTCCACATCGTGTCGTAGAGGATAACGGCGCGCGGCTCCGGTTTCTGCTCGGCCCATTCCCGGTACTTTGTGACGATCTGGAGCGGATCCTTGCGCCAGATGATCCCGTGGCTCGGAGCGATCATATCGACGGGGAGCTTGAGCGCGAGGATCTCGTCGATTTTCTTGATCACGCGATCGCTGAACGGCGTGAGGATATTCGCGTAGTATTTGAGCGCCTCATGGTAGAGCTCTTCCCGGTTCACCTCGTCGTTGAAATGGAACGCCGAGGCGTAATGATGGCCGAACGCGTCGTTCGACATGAGGATGTTGTGCCCGGTGAGGTAGGTGAACATGCTGTCCGGCCAATGGAGCATCGGGGCCTCGACGAAGACGAGCTCGTTCGCACCGATGCTTATCCGGTCCCCGGTGCCCACCTTTCTCATCTTCCAGTTCTCGTGGTAGTGCCCGGGAATGCTCGTCGCTCCCTGCTTGGATACCACGAGCTCGGCGTTCGGCGCGTGCCTCATGACGACGGGCAGCGCCCCCGAGTGGTCGGTCTCGGCGTGGTTGGCGACGACGATGTCGATCTTCGCCGGATCGACGAGCTCGCGGATGTTGTCCATGAGCTCGTCCGCGAACGGCCCCCAGACCGTGTCGACGAGGACGGTCTTCTCGTCCTTGATGAGGTAGGCGTTGTACGTCGAGCCGCGATGGGTGCTGAGCTCGTGCCCATGGAACGTTCTCAACGACCAGTCGACGACGCCGACCCAGTACACGCCGTCTTTCAGCTTCACGATCATCGATCCCACCTCCTGCGCTATCCGGTTTTCGATTTCGCTCACAATGTTCAAGTTTCCGCGAACGTATCAGGCTTCGGGGCGAAAGCTCCTCGTGAGTTCCGCCAGCGTCGTGCCCGTGAGGCATTTTCTCACCGCTTCATCGGTCTTGTGAAGGACCGCGCCGAGAGAGCAGCGGTTGCCCTTGCAGACGGGGAGCGCGAGCAGGCAGCGTCCCGGCGCGAGCGGCCCCTCGATGGCTTCGTAGATCTCGACGAGCTTCATCTTCTCCCAGGGGGACCGAAGCCTGAACCCGCCGTTCGGGCCCCGCGTCGAATGCACGATACCGCTGCGCGCGAGCCTCTGGAGAACCTTGGAGAGGTGGTTCTCCGAAGCTCCGAGCGAGCGCGCGATCTCGCGGCTCGAGACGAGCCGTTCGGGATGCCGCGCGAGGTAGGCCGCCGTATGGAACGCGAGGGAAACGGCCTCGGAGAACTTTATGAAACTCGACATGGCGCACCTCAATTTCTACAAACCGGTACTACAATACCGGAATGCCCCGCCGCTGTCAAGAGTATTCTTTCTCCACCGTGTCTTTTCGTCCGGATGCCGGTCCGGCGCGGATTCCCTGTGCTATACTCTCCCGCGGGAGGAGTGCCTCATGGCGAATCATGAAACACGGGAGGGTCGCGGCGCGACGAATCGTGAATCCTGGGCCGGGCGCCGCATCATCGCTCATATCGACATGGACGCCTTTTTTGCGTCGGTCGAGGTGCTCGACGATCCCTCGCTCAAGGGGAAGCCCGTCATCGTCGGCGGCGATATGAAGCGCGGCGTCGCGAGCGCGGCGAGCTACGAGGCGCGCGCGTTCGGCGTGCACTCGGCGATGCCGCTCTTCCAGGCGCGCCGCCTCTGCCCGAACGGCGTTTTCCTCCCGGTCCGCATGGAGCGCTACGTCGGGGTCTCCCGCGCCGTGATGAAATGTCTCGGGGAGTTCTCCCCGCTCGTCGAGCAGGTATCGGTCGACGAGGCGTTCGTCGACCTGACCGGCACCGGGCATCTCTTCGGCGATCCCGAACGGGCGGCTCGATCTATGAAGACGCGGATCGGGGAGCGGACCTCGCTCACGTGCTCCGTCGGCGTATCCGTCTCCAAGCTCATCGCGAAGATCGCCTCCGACATGAACAAGCCGGACGGCCTCACGATCGTACCCCCGGCCGCGGTGGCGCGCTTTCTCGCCGCGCTCCCCGTCGGCAGGGTCCCCGGGATCGGCGGGAAGAGCGGCGAGGAGCTCGCGAAGCTCGGCATCCAGCGCGTCGGCGACATCGGGAAATACTCCCCCGAGCGGCTCGAGGAGCGCTTCGGGAAATTCGGCGCGTGGCTTCTCGAGATCGCGGAGGGCGGCGAGGGCGCGCCGGTCGAACCGTACACCGCGCCGAAATCGATCAGCGCGGAGAATACGCTCGACGAGGACACCGCCGACGAGACAATTATCAGGCGATGCCTGCTCGAGCAGGCCGACCGCATCGGGCGGCGGCTCAGGGAGGAAGGTTTCCGCGGCCGTACGGTGACTCTCAAGCTCAAGCACCACGATTTTCGGCAGATCACGAGGAGCTCGACGCTCGCCGAGCCGACGCAGCTCGGCGGGACGATATATCATGAGGCGCTCAGGCTCCTCGCCGTGTATAATCTCGGCGCGAAAGTCCGGCTCGTCGGCGTCGGCGTGTCGAATCTCGAGCCGCTCGATGCGATCGAGGAACCGGCGCAGATGTCCCTCTTCGGCGCATCGTATGGGGCCGAGGAGAAATGGGAGAAAGTCGAGCGGGCCACCGACGAGATCGCCAGGCGATTCGGCCGCGGCGCGGTCAAACGGGGGAGCCTCCTCGAGGAGTGAGGCGCGGGGAGTCGCGGGTATGATCGAGGTCATCAGGGAAACGGTCGTCATCACGGGATTCGTCTTCGTGATGATGCTCGTCATCGAGTACGTGAACGTCATTACGAGCGGCGCCTGGCAGAGCGTCCTCGCGCGGAACCGCTGGGTGCAGTACGCGCTCGCCGCCGCGCTCGGCCTCGTTCCGGGCTGTCTCGGGAGCTTCGCCGTCGTCGCGATGTACTCGCACCGCATCCTGAGTCTCGGCGCCGTCGTCGCGGCGATGATCGCGACGAGCGGCGACGAGGAGTTCGTCATGCTCGCCCTCGTGCCGCGTCAGGCGATTCTCATGTTCGGCATATGTTTCGCGCTCGGCGTGCTCGTCGGCGCCCTCGTCGACGCGATTGCGAGCCGCCGCCTGCGCGTCGATACGTTCTGCTGCAACGGGCTCGAGGTGCACGAGCGCGTCGAGGGCACCGCGCTCGATCGCGCGCAGATAGCGAGGCAGTGGAAGGATTGCACCGCCGCGCGGGGGGTCCTTGCCGTGTCGCTCGTGCTCCTCGCCGCGGGCGTCGTATCGGGCGCCATCGATCCGGGAGGATGGAGCTCGGTGCGCGTCATGCTCCTCGTCGCCTCCGCGATCGCGCTCTTCATCGTGGCGACGGTATCGGATCATTTCCTCGACGAGCATCTCTGGCGGCACGTCGCGAAGCGGCATCTCCCCGGCATATTTCTCTGGACGCTCGGCGCGCTCGTCGCCATGTACCTCCTTTTCGATCGCGCGCATTTCGACGCCGCTGGCGCGGTCGAGCGCGGCAAATGGATCGTGCTCGCCATCGCGTGCCTCATCGGTCTCATACCGGAGTCCGGTCCGCATCTCGTATTCGTGATGCTCTTCGCGCGCGGAGAGATTCCCTTCAGTATCCTGCTCGCGAGCTCGATCGTGCAGGACGGCCACGGCATGCTCCCGATGCTCGCGCAGTCGCGCAGGACGTTCGTCGTCGTCAAGGCGATCAATTTCATCGTGGGCCTCGCGGTGGGAGCCGCGGTGCTCGCGTTCGGGTATTGATGGATTACGATCGAATCATAACGCACGGCGATTTCGACGGCGTCGTTTCGGGCGCGATTTGCTCGTTCGTCCTCGGCGTCGATACGTTCATCTTCGCGGGGCCGGGAGCGATCACGCGCGCGGAGGTTTCGATCGGGCCGCGAGACGTCGTGTGCGATCTTCCCTACCCGCTCGAGTGCGGGCTCTGGTTCGATCACCATCCGGGAAACCGCGAGGCGCTCGCGCTCCGCGGGATCGATCCCGCGGGGATCCCCGGCCGCCTCGACGGAACGAAGCCATCGGCGGCACGCGTCGTGTTCGAATATTATTCCGAACGGGGAACGGATCTCCCCGCGCGGTTCGCCGAAACGGTCGCCGAAACCGATACGATTGACTCGTTCGATTACCGGACGATCGACGAATGGCTTCGCGAGACGCCGGGAAAGCTCGTGGACATGAGCCTCAAGGCGCAGTTTCCCGGCCCCCGGGAACGCACGAAGTTCCTCGATTCGCTCGTTCGTCTCGTGCGCGACGGCTCGCTCGCGGACGTCCTCACGGACGCGACCGTTGCCGGGAACGTCGCGCGATACCGCGACGAGGAGAGGCGCATGATCGAGTTCCTGAGGAAGTCGATCGCCTTTCTGGACGAGGACGCCTCCCACGAGCTCATCGTTCTCGATTTCACCGCGCATTCGAGGCCGCCCCGCGTGCTCAAGAATCTCGCCTACCTCATCGAGCCCGACGCGCTCGCGGCCCTGACCGTGAGCCCGCTCTTCCGCGGCGATCGCAAGACGACCGATATTTCGATCTCGATGTCCCTTTCGATGAACATGACGGACAAGCCGCACGGCAAGGACATCGGGGAGATCATGCGTACGCTCGATATAGGCGACGGGCACGTCGGCGCCGCGGCGGGCATGATTCGATGCGCCTCCAAGGACGAGATGCTTCGAAAGAAGAAGAAGGCGCTCGCCGATATCTGGAAGCTCTGGAAGGCGGCAAAATGAACGCGCGCCGTTCCGCATCGACGATCGTGTGGCTCGCCCTCGCGCTCACCGCGGATGCGGCCGGAGCGTCCCCGGGGACGGCGCCCGCGCAGAAGCGAGTCGAGACCTACACCGCCGGGGCGGCGCTCCTCGACGCCGGGGGGAACGAGCGGGCCGCGCGGTTCTTCGAGGAGGCTCTCGCGGCGAACGGCGGGCTCGCTGAGCTCGCGGAAGGGCTCATAGAAGCGCGCTCCCGGCTCTGCGCGCCGAATGCGGCGATCGCCCGCTGCGGACAGTCGATAGCGGCGACGCAGGGCGCTCGGCGGGAGATCTTCGAGCTCTATCTGAGCGGGGAGCGCTCGCGTCTGCAGAGGGATTTCAGGGCCGCCGCGGCTCATTTTCGGGACGCGATCTCGGCCGCCGAGCGGGACAAGGATACGCTTTCGGCCGTCTGCTGCGGCAAGGCTCTCGCGCTGTGCCTCATCGCGGGTCAGGACGCCCCTGGCGCCCTCGAAGCGGCGAAGGCTCTCGACGCCTTTGTGCCGGGCCTTCCTCTCTCGGGAAGGCTCGCCGCCTCCGTCATGTTCCTTCGGGCCGAGTGCCTGAATGCGGCCGACAGCATCGAAGCGGCCGAGAGCCTCTACCGTGAAATCCTCTCGCTCGCGAAGGCGGGAGATTTTCGGCAGATCGAAAGCGGCTGCCTCGCGGGCCTCGGGCGGCTCGATGAGAAGCGCCAGAGGCACGGGGAGGCGATATCGTTCTACGGGCGGGCGCTCATTCTCGAACGTGCCATGGGGAACAGGGAGAAGACGGCGACGCTTCTCAATAATCTGGGGCAGGTCGAGGTGAACGCGGGAGATCTCGAAGCCGCCGCCGGGCGTTTCGAGGAAGCGGAGGAGATCGCGAAGGCATGCGGCCTGAAGTGGATCCTCGGGTACGTCTTTTACGGCCGCGGCGCAATCGCCGAGAAGAAGGGGGATACGGAAGGAGCGCTCAAGCTCTTTCAGCAGGCTCTCGCGCTGCACAGGGAGCAGGGAAACGTCTGGGGGGAGCTCGGCGTTCATCTCAGACTCGGATACCTCCGCGGATCGCTGGGCCAGTACACGCTGGCGGTCGGGCATTACGAACGCGCGCTCAAGGCTTATGAGGAAACGGGGAGTCTCTACGGCTTGAGCTGGACGCTCGCGGGGCTTGCCGTCACCTACCATAAGCTCGGCGATTTCGCGAAAGCCGAGGAATACTATCGCAGAACGCTCGACGTGAAACGCAGGATCGGCGACGGGCGCGGCGCCGCCTGGAGCCTCAATTCGCTCGGTATGATCGCCGACATGCAGGGCCGCTACCGCGAAGCCCTTTCGCTCGAGCACGAGGCGATGGCGATCTACCGGGAGGCCGGCGACCGCGCGGGAATGGGGGAAGTGCATTTCAGCATCGGCTCGGTCTATTTCTACCTCGGCGACTACACCGAGGCGCTGAAGCATTACGAGGAGGCGTTCGCCGTCGCGACCGAAACGGGAAACGGGCAGCTGCTCGGCACCGTCGTGAGCGGTATGGGATCGGTCTACTCCGCGGCGGGGAGGCTCGATCTCGCCGGAGAGCTGTATCGGAAATGTCTCGAGATCGCCCGCGCATCGAAACAGAAAACGGACATCGTTTGGGCTCTCAACAATCTCGCCTCCCTCGAGATCCAGCTCGGGAATCCCGCCGCCGCGCGCGCGTACGCCGGGGAGGCGCTCGCGATCATGCCGGCCGGGGGACAGAATTACCTTCGCGCCCGCGCCCTGTATCTCATGGGGATGGCCGGAGGCCCGTCCGAGTCCTCGATCGGTTATCTCGAACGCGCGCTCGCCCTCGCCGAGGGAAGCGGCATCGAAGAGCTCAAATGGAAATGCCTTTCCGATCTGGGGGAGCTCTACCTCGCGAAGGGGGATACGGCGAAAAGCTATTCTCTCCAGCATCGCGCGATCGTTTCCGTCGAATCGCTCAGGCGTCTCGCCGGTTCGGACGAGCTTCGGCGGCGTTTCTTTCAGCCTGCGATCCTTCCCTACGAGCGCATCGTTTCGGTCATCCTGACGAGGTCGGGCAGCGCGCCGGACGTGATGGAAGCGCTCAGCTACACGGAACGCTGCAGGGCGCAGATACTCGCCTCGCTCCTCAGGGAAGCGATGGACCGGATCGGAGCGAAAGGGAACGATAAGCTCCTCGGCCGCGAGCGAGAGATCCTCTCGCGGCTCACGTTCTACCAGGCGCGTCTCCAGGACGGAAGCGTTACGCCGGAAGAGCGCGCTCATTTTCTCGATATGATCGAGGGTCTCGAAAGACGCTTCACGAGCCTCAGCCTCAAGATCGAGCACAGGGACAAGGACTACCTCTCGGAGCTTTATCCGAAGGTCGAGCAGCCCGACGAGCTCCTGTCGGCGCTCGTTCCCGGCGAAATGGTGCTCTCCTATTTTCTCGGAGAGAATCGATCCTTCGTGTTCTGCGGAAAGAAGGGGGATCTCGCCGTCTACGCGCTTCCCGCGAAGGCCTTCATCGAGCAGCGGGTCGATTGTTTCCTGAGTATCCTTCAGCAGATGGCCGGCGCTTCGGGCGGGACGGCTTCCGATTCGGCCGCGACGGACGCGGTTGCGGCAGGCGCCGCGATTCCGGCGCAGGTGTTCGATTTCGCGGCGAACGAGCTGTACGATCTGCTTCTCGAGCCCGCGGCGCGATCGCTCGGAGCGGGGGAAAAGCTCATTATCATTCCGGACGGTCTTCTCAGCAGGCTGCCGTTCGCGCTCCTCAAGAGCGGGGACCGGTACCTCGTCGCGGATCACGACGTATCCTACGCGCCCTCCCTGAGGACGCTCCGCTACCTGAGAGAGCGCGGCGCCGTGCGCGTCCGTTCGAAACGCACGCCCGAATACGACATCATCGTGATCGGCGCGAGCGGCGAGAGCGCCGCCGGACCGAAGAGCGGGGCGCGTGTCTATCCGTTCACCGATATCCCGATCGAACCTCTTCCCACGGCGGCGCGGGAGGCGAAGGACGTCGCATCGATCTTTTCCCGTTCGCTCGTGCTCGCGGGGCGGAGCGCGGGGGAGGGTTCGCTCAAGGAGAGCCGCATCGACGACACGGGGATTCTCCACATCGCGGCGCACGCGTATATCGACAACGACGATCTCAGGCGTTCGTTCATCGTTTTGAACCCGGAGCGCGGTTTCGGCGACACGCTCGCGAGGCTCCCGGAAGACGGCATCCTCCAGTGGCAGGAAATCGCCGCGCTCAAGCTCAACGCGGCGCTCGTGACGCTGTCGGCGTGCCGCACGGCGGGGGGCGTCCTGTCGTACGGAGAAGGCATGTCGGGTCTCACCGAGGCGTTTCTCTACGCGGGAGGCGGCTGCGTGCTCGCGGCGCAGCTCGACATACCCGACGATCTCGCCGGCGAGATGATGGTCGAATACTACCGCAACATAAAGAAA